>JAAOMR010000529.1 GCA_018853935.1 Acidithiobacillus ferrivorans | reverse complement strand
CCATTTTCTGGGGCTTTGGCCCAATCTCTGCCAACCCCTCCATAAATCATTCACCAAGGTGCTGATGCGTATGGTGGCTTGAGGTTTGGCGATCAGCAAAATGTGAAATTCGGTGAAACTTCAGCTTGTAAAGACAATGGATAATGCAATGCAGCCGAATGACCCAATTTTTGTAGCAGGATGCCGAGGCTTGGTAGGCTCGGCCATCGTGCGTCGTTTGCAAACCGCCGGATTTACAAATTTGCTCCTGCCCGGTCGCAGCGAACTGGATCTGACCGACCAGGCGGCTGTCAATGCCTATTTCATCGCCCATCAGCCCAGCCACCTATTTCTTGCAGCCGCTAAGGTGGGAGGCATTCTCGCCAACAGTACCTATCCGGCGGACTTCATCTATAGCAATCTGGTCATCCAGAATAATGTCATCGACGCCGCGTTGCGGCACGGCGTACGCAAACTGGCTTTTCTGGGGTCGTCCTGCATTTATCCCCGGATGGCACCGCAACCCATCAAGGAAGAATACCTGCTGACGGGGCCGTTAGAGCCTACCAATGAATGGTATGCCATTGCCAAAATAGCGGGCATCAAGCTCTGCCAGGCTTACCGGAAACAATACGGATTCGATGCCATCAGTCTGATGCCGACCAATCTCTATGGACCTGGAGACAATTTCGATCTGCAGAACTCCCATGTATTGCCTGCGATGATCCGCAAGTTCCACGAGGCCAAGGTCGCGGGGGCCGAGAATGTGCTTTTGTGGGGCACGGGATCACCACTGCGGGAATTCTTGCATGTCGACGACCTCGCCGATGCGGCAGTGTTCCTCATGCAGAATTATAGCGATGAGGGTATCGTCAATGTGGGGGTTGGACAGGATATTTCGATTGCTGATCTCGCCACCATTGTTGCCGATGTGGTGGGATTCGCGGGAGAAATCGTCTACGACACCAGCAAACCGGATGGCACTCCCCGCAAACTTTTGGATGTCAGTCGTCTCAACTCTTTGGGCTGGCAAGCCAGCATCCCCTTGCGGGAAGGGGTGGCCGAAACCTATCAATGGTACGAGAGCCGTGATTGCGCCGCGTAAAACTCGGCATAGGTTGGCGCGGTGACGTCGCCAGCGATATGCCGAGTAAGGAACAGAATGGAAGGGGTTGAAGGGATAGAAACGGCGCTTGAAGTTTCGTTGGTATCAAACAAGGGCTTCTGGCCTTCGTGGAGCGGGAGTGAGCGGCGTTTAGAAGTCGATAAAAAAACTTTGGCAGAGCCGGACATGGCCAGCAGATACGTTGCGTCCGGACAGGGGGTGACCTATAGTGGTTGTTGAGTTTTTCAACAACGGTGTTCAAGATGGCTACAGTCAATTTTAGCGTTCCTGACGATGTGAAAGTTGCCTTTAATGCGACCTTTTGCAAGGAAAATAAGAGCGCCATCATTGCGGCCTTGATGCGTGAGGCGGTGGATCGTGCGCAGCGCAAGGATCGCGCACGGCAAGCCGCTATCCGCATTTTGGAGCGCCGCGAGTCCGCGCCGATAGTGAGTACGGCCGAGTGCCGGGAGGCGAGGGAAAGGGACCGCCCGTGAACTGGGTCATTGATGCCAGTGTCGCACTGAAGTGGTTTTTGCGTTTTCGGGCTGAAGAAGACCACGTCGCACAGGCCATAGCCTTGTTGGAGCAAACGCTATCAGGTGTTGCGGAGGCCGTCCAACCGCCGCACTTTTATGCGGAAATGGCGGCGGTGCTGGCGCGTGAAAAACCCGATACTGCCGGGGAGG
>JAAOMR010000528.1 GCA_018853935.1 Acidithiobacillus ferrivorans | reverse complement strand
AGTAATGGCACAAACTGGGCACGGCACATGTAAACAATGGCAATGCTCATAAAAAGAGGCATCCAAAATCCAAAATCCGTAAAACCCAGAAATCTGATGTGAGTAAACATGTGAAACCTCCTTGCTTGTAAGCAACCTTACTGTTCATATCTCTCATATGCACAGATCTGAATCGTTTTTGATTTTTCGGTAAAAAATCAAGCCGCACGCTCACCCCGGAACATCTTGGAATAGATTTTATGCGTTGGCTCCCTAAATTCCGACTGGCGGAGCGATCCAGTGTTTATCCATAGCTGAAAATCCAGGCACGCCAATTGTTCAGAGCAGCAGGCGGTGCTATGAGTACAGCCATCGCAGGGCGCTGATCCCTGTAGTATCGCGGGAAAAATTTCACATTTTGCTCTCATGATAAAGCCCTCATTTCGTGCGCCAGATGTGAACCATTTGGCCGGGTTCGGGGAGGCTCCCATTGCAGAGGGTGCAACCCCTTGCCGGGTGCAACCCCTTGCCGGGTGCAACCCTTGCAGGGTGCAACCCCACACCCTATGAACTGGCCGAGCACAATTTTTTTCGAGTATTCACAGTCATACCGACTGCAAGTCAAACGCGGGCGCGACCGGAGCGCCGCACGGGGTTAAATCACCCCTCAATAAAATTATTGAGCGTATTCCGTATTCATTCCGGTGTTCATCGACCCGCTTACAACCAGTAACGCAACTCAGATTTTCGTTGGGATATGACGAAATTAACAAAGCCTGTGGTAATCTGGTCTGGATTTTCATCGAAAAACCGAATCCACGACTCTATGTCCATTTCAAACAAACCAGATCTCCGCATCCGGGCAAGGGCGACCGCTTTGCGTTTCTCCTTATCCCAACCGCTCATACCATCTCTGGTCGATACTATCTGGACGGCGTAGTCCATCCGCTCTGGCATCCCAAGGTCAGGAAATACCCGATTTGGCAAACCTCTTAATTTCCCTGATGGCCGTCGCACCTTCGGTCTGGCCGGTATATTCGCCCGCAAACGGGCTTCCAGCCGCTTCAAAACAACTTTGTTGCGATTCATCTTTCCACCCCCCGCTCCACCAACTGCCGTTTCCCGGAATAAAAACCATCGCCGCGATCCTTCATAACCAGATTGTCTCCTGCCTTGAACTTGAAATCCGGCGTCACCGGCAGGGCCAGCAACTGGCCCTTGGCGTTCTTCAGGACGGCTTCCGACCCGATAACATGCAACACGGTCCCGCGATGGACGGATTTGCACGGTTCGATCATTTCCAACCGCTTAGCGTCCTGCAGCACATGCTGCATGATATATTCACCCATGCGCGGCATATTCATGGTTTGAATGATTCCACGTTTACGCTGAACCAGGGATACATCCTGAGCTGACTGAAGATGACCTGAAGCGAAACCGATTGCGTAGCGGTCTTCGGAATCCATGCCATGCGCCAGTCCAGTTAATCGCTTCATACCCAGAGTCGTGTAGTGGCTGGTGGCATCCAGCACGTTATCCCAGTCTTTTGCCACCGTGTCTGAGCCAGGCACTTTGTCTTTTACCAGCGTCCGCACCTGCTTGCCCGCATCCGCCAGATTTACCGCAAGGGATTTCGCCGCGTCCTGAATACAAGTCAATCCACGAGTCAGGAGGGGTTTATGGTTCTCCTGGCCTTGTGCGGGCGCGATCTCGCCGACCTGGATGGCCTTGGCGTCGCCGACGGAGGCCATGCCGGTAGCGATGTTTCCGGCATCCTTTTTGATGTCCTGAGCCAGCACGATCAGTTGACCATGTTTTGGCTCGCCGTGCTCCGCCACGTGCTTCTCAAAAGCGTCCACCATGGCATCCAAATCGTAATGGGCGACGTGGAATTCATTATCCATGCTCATGCCGCACCGCCATGGGATGCGCCCAGAATCTGGACTTCCAGAATATCCACCTCAACGTCTATGCGGTGAATATCTCGCGCCAGGCGGTCCACTGCGGGATTGCACTCTGCAAGGGCAGCGCCGTTGATTCGGATCGGTTTCACCTTTCCACCGCCGGACACTTTGCGCTCCAGTTCACCCAGCCGACTGGCCAGGTTCGCGCTGCTCTTCTTCAACACCTCCAATCCGTTTCCGTTTGTATTCATGTCAATTACTCCTGTGTATGGATGTCGCTCTCATCTTTGTACCGGACATCCGGGAACCTGATGCCCATGTTTCAACGATCAACGCTCCAGATCGCATTCCTCCCGATTTTTTCCGGCTTTCTGAATCACCTTGGCTTCCACCCGGACCTTATGCTCCTCCACCAGCCTGGGCAGAGACTTCTGCATCCGCTCCAGGTGCTCGATGGAAATTTTCTCCACGCCCGGATCGGGGATGCGGGAAAAAAGCCGGATTTTGGCCCTCAGTTCGTTCTGAAACCTCCGGGCAGAGTCTTCTGACGCCATTAGCAGGCACGCCTTGGTCTGGGTAGCGATCCGACCATCGCTGTGCCCCCTGTTGCCCAGCAGATGTCCGTTCTCGCTATAGACCCGCCATCCCAGGTAATCCTTGTCGCTCATGCCTTTTCTGATCAGCCGAAGCTGGTTCTTATCCAGATCGAGGTTAGCCTTGGCGAAGGCCGCGAATTCTTCATCGGTTCCACGGAATCCGCCCACCTTTCGGTTCAGCCCTGCGACGTCGGCTGCTCCGCGATCGTTGTTAGCCTCCCGTTCCCGTTGGTCGAACCGTTGTGCCGCTTTAAAAAACCCGCCGGAAAGTCCCCCACCTTTGCCGGTGCCGGCACTGAATACGTCCCGAGAGTCAATCTCATGACCGGATGCGCCGCGCATGCCGCCGCCGACAAGCTGAACGCCGTGCAGGTCACCAGGCATCATCACCGAGTCGCCAGGCAGCCGTTCGTTCTCATCAAGGTCAAACTGGGCACCGTCCGAGCCATACTCATTTTCTGTTTCCATATCCAGCCCGACCCCGACATCGCCATCCAGTCCGACCGCGCCCGCGCCCTGACTACCCATACCAGCGCCCCAGCCATCCACCATCTGGTCATACGAAAAAGCACCGCGCCGACCCTGAATACTGTCCCCGTGATGTCCCGCCTCGCGGTTCAGTTCCACTCGCATATCGTCTCCGGCGTTTCCCTTTTTCCCTGCGCCGATGCCCGTCACCTCGCGGCGAAACACCGCATCTAATCCGATCGTTCCTGTATCCTCCCGGTTGTATCCCAAACCGTGAGAAAATGTCCGCTGCGAACCTTTGGTGCCGACCTCGTGCCCGACGGCTTGCGCCTGATCCTGCATCTCTTTACTGAACAACAACCAGGCGCGCGCGGATTGCGGGGTCAGTCCGTTTTCTTTTGCCAGTTCCTGGATGTGATCCAGAATATCCGTCCTACCCATACCCAGAATCACCGTCGCCGTCATCAGCGCGTCCCGGGCCTTGTCACGGATCTGTCCCGCAAGGCCAGCGGGGATCATGGCTTCGATGATGCTCTGGCGGTTTTGATGCTCCTGCTCTTTCTCATTCGATGTACTGATGGTCTTGTCCATGTCTGCGCTCCATGTTTTCTTGAGGGATTCATGGAGTACCGGGCAGACGACCACCTATTTCATGTTTCACGAGTTGAAACTGAAAACAAAAAAAACCGGCGCGAGGCCGGTGTGGAGTCAAAGCAATGAAAACTGAATACTGAGACCGAGAAAGAGGTTCAGATGGTCACTAGGTGCCGCCAGCACCGTCTGCCAGTGCCCGCTCTTCGGCGATTTTCTGCCCCATGGCGACAACCCGGTCCATGGCGGCGTCGTCTCCGGCGAACACGCTCATCTCCGCCACCATGTTTCGAACGATGCGGCGAACGCCTTTCTCATAGTGGATTCTCTGGGCTTCGATGGGCTCATGGCCGTGCCGGTCGTCCACTGCGGCACTCACCACCGCAACGGTATTCGCCACCATGAAGGAAAGCTGGGCCACCGCCAGGTCGGCGATGAAATCGGGATCGTTGATATAATCTTTGCTCATGATGGAACTCCTCTTGATGTTGATGTGGTTACTGAAAAAAAGAAAAAGAAAAAGAAAAAGACAACGAAAAACCCCTTATAAGGCCTGTACCCCCCGCTATGGGTGGTGCAGGCCGAATACTCTTCAGGCCGCTTTGCGGGGGCAGGATTTCAGCACCCGCAAAATGATGGCCTTGGCTTCGGGCGCTGGCTTCAGGTAGTACCCGCGGACCACGTTGATCAACGGGACGCTTGCCACGGTGTGGTCGATGCCAACAAGATTGCACCAGTTCTTTACCCCAGAATGGCAGGCGCCGACACCATCCGCGTCCGCCCATGTGGCGACCGCGTCGGCAGGCACATCACGGATTTCCAGGGGCAGGTGATCGATGTTCTGGAACTTGCGGTGCGACCCCTCAACCGCGCCCATGGCTGATATGGTGCTGTGGTAGGCAGTGCTGGGAATCAACCCCAAGGACGTGCGTTTGACGGCGATGAAGCCGTTCTCTGTGGTTACCTGAAAGCCACGACCCTTGCGCATCCAGACCGCTTCAAACAGATCAATGTCGAATTTTGCAGCCAGTTCAAGTGCCTTGCGGTTGCGCCCCTTATGCGCCGGTTTGGCACTCAGGGTCAGCATGCCCCCCAGGAACTCCAGGCCACGGTTCTGGACCTGCTTATCCCAGTCCGGGTCCACAGTGACGGTGATGTCATGCTCGATTTTGGGGAATCTGCAGGACTTAGCATAGTAGTTCCAGTTTTTCGTGTTTCCGGTATCGGCTTCAATCTCCCCACCGGGGGTATCATTCACTAGACATGTGACTGAGTCCGCTCTTCTCAAGTCCATGCCATATTTTGCGGTATGCTCAACTGCCTCACGAATTCCATGGCGGCGCAGCACTTCAGGGTTTTTCTTCAGGCGCTGGACATCCGCAATCTGCTTCTTGAAGCCAGCAATCTGCGTGTCCAGTGCCGCTTTGAGAGCCAATGCGGCAGTATGCTCAGAACGGCCAGGCTGCCAGATTTTGAGTTCCTTTTTGACGGGAATCAG
>JAAOMR010000527.1 GCA_018853935.1 Acidithiobacillus ferrivorans | reverse complement strand
TTCCTCATCGCGGAAGAATTCGCTGGAGAGTACCCATATTTCGTTGGCATCATCGCCGGCGCCGGGCACGTCGATGGCATTGACCATTTCCATCACGCTGACGTACTTGCGGATTTGCTGCGTAGTGACGCCGGCGATCACCTGCCCGACTTCGCGGACATCCTCGAACTCCCACATATAACGGTTGTCGTCCCGATAGGGGATATCCGGCAGGCCCGAACTGCCTGAATAGACCACGCCAAGTTGCTGCATTTCCGCAGCAAAGTGCAAACCAACC
>JAAOMR010000526.1 GCA_018853935.1 Acidithiobacillus ferrivorans | reverse complement strand
CCAGCATTTTGTCCCGCAGTTCAGCGGCGCGTGCCGGGTCCAGTGTATTATTGAGAAAGGCCTTGATCTCGGCCGGTCTGGCATCGAATTGATCTACCAGGTCCTTGAGGTGATAGCCGTGGCGCGTGAGGGTCGGCTCCAGATCATCCATCTGCCGTGACAGCACCGATTCGACCACTTCTGCTGACACCGGGCGCTCGCCCGCCTGGTAACCGGCTTCGAGTGCCAGAGTCAGGTGCAATTGAATTT
>JAAOMR010000525.1 GCA_018853935.1 Acidithiobacillus ferrivorans | reverse complement strand
GAGGAAAGTGGCACACCCGAATCGGCAGATTCAGTTCATCCGCAAGACCTTGTAATTCCAGCTTCCAGAGGCGCACCCGAGAACCGTTGCTACCACCCCCATCGGCCATGATCATGAGTTCCTTGGCGGCGGGATAAAGGGGCTGGCCCATGCCCAACCACCAGCGCCGGATAGTGGCTACCGCAAAGCTGGCCGTATCATGATCAGTGCCCACGCTCACCCATCCCGCGTTCTGGGCAAGATCGTAAACCCCGTAGGGATTGGCCCGCCCCAGTTCTGTATCCACGAAGTCATGCACCTGAACCGCCTCCGGTTCTCCCTGCGGCCGCCACTCCTGACCGGCATTTTTGTAGTTGCCGACCAGCTCCTTTTTCTTGGTATCCACCGAAATCACGGGTTGTCCTGCATCCAATGCCTGCTGCGTCTTTTCCTGAATATACTGAAATTGGGCATCCCGATCCGGGTGACCAGTGCCTTCCAGGGTCTTTCGATTGCCTTGCAAGCTGTATCCTAATTCCTTGAGCAGGATGCCCACAGAAACATGGCTGATGCGGTGCCCTTGTTCGCCCAGTTCCC
>JAAOMR010000524.1 GCA_018853935.1 Acidithiobacillus ferrivorans | reverse complement strand
AAGGAACTCATGATCATGGCCGATGGGGGTGGTAGCAACGGTTCTCGGGTGCGCCTCTGGAAGCTGGAATTACAAGGTCTTGCGGATGAACTGAATCTGCCGATTCGGGTGTGCCACTTTCCTCCGGGCACGAGCAAATGGAACAAGATTGAGCACCGCCTGTTTTCCTATATCAGCATGAATTGGCGGGGGCGGCCTTTGGTGAGTCACGAGGTCATTGTCAATTTGATCGCTGCCACCACCACGAGC
>JAAOMR010000523.1 GCA_018853935.1 Acidithiobacillus ferrivorans | reverse complement strand
GGGCACGAGCAAATGGAACAAGATTGAGCACCGCCTGTTTTCCTATATCAGCATGAATTGGCGGGGGCGGCCTTTGGTGAGTCACGAGGTCATTGTCAATTTGATCGCTGCCACCACCACGAGCAAAGGGTTGAAAGTACGTGCCGCCATTGACCCCACACCCTACCCCAAGGGAATCAAAGTCACCGACGCTGAATTCGCTGCCATTCAGCTTGATCGCGATGATTTCCATGGGGAGTGGAACTACGTCATCTCACCGAACATAAAGTACACGTAGTTTATTTATGGTTCCTAACGCCGATTCCTGACTGTGACCGTGACAAGCCACGCGATCAGCAGCTACGCCTGATGGTGCGTTTCAAGCCATTCCTTGAGTGCCGCATCGATGCGCGTTTGCCAACCGGGGCCGGATGCACGAAACTTGGCCACTACATCC
>JAAOMR010000522.1 GCA_018853935.1 Acidithiobacillus ferrivorans | reverse complement strand
CGGCGGGCGACATCGACCTCAAGGAATTCTCCAAGCACTTCAGCAAATCACGCAACGACCGCAAGGGCCTGGGTGACCGGATCAGTGAATGGATGATCCGGCGGCTCAAGAATGACGTCCTGACACTGGAGGGCAAATACCGGCAGGAGCCTTTACTGTCCGCCGATGATGAAGACATGGGGATGTATATGAGCTTCATGGACGACGATACGCTGATTCCGCTCCAGAAGATCAACCTCGCGCGTCAATGGCTGGAGCGGGTCAAACGCGGGCCGATCCTGGAGATGATGAACGACCTGCAGCAGGACGCTAAAGCCATCATCTTCTGCAACTTCACCGCAACGGCTGACTGGTTCATGGATCAGTTACCCAAAGGATCCGCCGCGCGGATTACCGGCAAAGTGTCGCGCAAAAAACGCGACCAGGCGGTCCATCAGTTCCAGAACGACACAGCGTGCCGCTGGTTCGTGGGCAACATCGACGCCGCTGGCGTTGGGCTGAACCTCACCGCCGCGACCTATGTGTTTTTCGTCTCCCGGCCCTGGACACCTTCGCAACTGGTCCAGGCGGAGGATCGCGCTTATCGCATCGGTCAGGGTCAACGGGTGGAAATCTGCACTCCCACCATTCCAGACACCATCGACGACCAGATCAAGGCGCTATTGGAAAACAAGGAAGAAATTACCAACGACGTGCTGATTGGCGCGCTTCAGGCGGGCAAAAGGAAGAAGGAAGAGGAACAGGCTGCGTAAAGCCGGTAAAGGGTAGAGAAACGCTTTTCAACCAAAGGAGTCCATCATGAATAACGCACCCCAATCATCCTGCGTAACCACTGAATCCATCCCTGGATTCACGATCATCCGCGCCCTGGGCACGGTCTATGGTGTTTCAGTCAAATCACGCAATTTCGTTGGCAACGCCCTGGGCAACCTGCGCGCGACCTTTGGCGGCGAGCAGAGTGGCTTTGCCAATCTGGTCTCCGCCACCCGCCAGGAGGCCATCGCATCCATGCTTCAGCAGGCGGACGGGATCGGCGCCAATGCTGTGATCGGTATGCGCTTCGATTCTGGCGAGTTCGATTCCGGCAAAGGCCAGAGCATGGAGCAGGTGGTGGCCTACGGCACCGCCGTGGTCCTAGAGGCGGTTCAGTGAATGATTCACTGTGAGGTTGCAAAATTGACTCGGTATTTTCAATAAGAACCGAGGCCAATACAGGCCCCAAAGGAGACTTACTATGAAGATCAACAGAAATCTTACCATTGCCAGCATGGCTGCCGCCAGCATGACTGCCATCACCCTTTTACTGACCGGTTGCGCCAACAATCCATACATGTCCAACGGCCAGACTGCTGACGCTACAGGTGGCGCGCTGTTGGGTGCTCTGGCCGGAGCGGTAATTGGCAACCAGACCGGCGCGGGGCTTGCCGGTGCGGCCATTGGTGCAGGCGTCGGTGGTTTGGCGGGCTACGGCG
>JAAOMR010000521.1 GCA_018853935.1 Acidithiobacillus ferrivorans | reverse complement strand
CGAAATAAAATGGTGCCTTGGCAAACAACCACTACGCATCACACGCACCGACACCTTACCTTGAACTTGAGTATACTGTTTCAGTGAGGATTCTGCCATAACACGCACCGTCCGCAGCTTGCCCTGCCCATACCCTGTTTCAGGCCCGAATAAAGCCAACTATCTTGGTCGCCAGTGCCGCTCATTGCGCGTGCCGCTTGCGAGCGGCTCCCATCACCAAGCAGTCCCTTTCTGCTGCTCCCAACTCCAGGCATGCTCAACAATCCGAAAGCCCGACCACGCAGAACAGAGCCGAAAATCCGAGCGTTGCGGGCACGGTGAGACTCGACCACGCGGCGAATCGCGGCACGGTTCACGTGCAATGCTTCGGAAGGTTCCAAGCCCATTCTCCCCACAGCGAGATCTAGTTTGATGGTGGCGCGCACTGCAAGAAAAGCAACATCAAAATCCGGTGTTGCTGTAGTGTCTCACGCGAGCGTCATCGGACGAAGCGGTAACTGAGCTGGAGGTGTTTCTGGAACAGGAGCGAGCACTCCAGCGCGGTTTATCCTCTCCGGGTGGGCTCTATTGCTTGTCTCTCTAATGAGATACACAATTGGGTACGGTAACTGGAGGAATCCCGATGGCTCAAACCTCAATGCTGCATGTTCGCGTGGACGACAAACTGAAAGCTGACGCGGCGGAAAAACTTGCCAACGTCGGTCTGACCATTTCAGATGCCGTGCGCATACTGCTCACTCGCGTTACCAAGGAAGGCGGCTTGCCTGTCGGTCTAGTAGCTGACCCGGACGCCTATGACGCATGGTTCCGGGAAAGGTTGCATGCGGCGCTGGATGACACGCGACCGGCTGTGCCACATCGCCAGGTCATGGATGAGGTGCAATCGCTGATTGATAGGAAGCGTCGTGCCCGTACTTGAGTGGCGGGAAGCGGCCCGCGCCGATCTGCTGGCGATTGTCGATTATATTTCGGATGATAACCCGGATGCTGCCCAACGCCTGAAAGATGACATTGAGGCCAAGGCCGCAGATCTGCTGGAGCATCCGATGCTCTACCGTGCCGGGCGGGTTTCTGGCACACGGGAAATGGTTGTGCGGTCGAATTATGTGGTGATCTACACCGAAGACGCCCATATACCGTGACTATCCTGCGTGTATTGCATGCTGCGCAGCAATGGCCGCCAGTACGAGAGGGTGATTGAACGGCGTATAGGTTGTTCGGGGCTGAGGCGCATGGACTATGGCTCTCGGATGATGCCGCGGCGGCGGAGGACGCCGAGCAAAGCCTGGGCGGCGCCGGTCAGAAAGTGCAGATGCGCATGGGCGGTCTGGAGGGCGTTGGCCAGGACGACGGGGTCTGATAGGTTACGGGTCAAATCCAGTTTTGTGACGGTCATGTGTTCAGCCGCTAATTGTCCATGCCCATGTTGGTGATTGTGTCCCTTTTGTTCACGCTTGAGATACCAGATCACGCCGACGCCGACCAGGTTGGACACGCCCATTACAACAATGAATGCAATCCAGTAATCACTCATGATTTGGCCTCCTTATCCTTTCGCATTACATGATTAGACGCGATTTAACTAAGGGGGACTAATTGCAAGAGTGCAAAGCGGCAATGTATTGACGGAGGGCTTGATTGACTGCGGTTGTGAACGTCCTCGCACCCGATTGCTGAGCCTGCGCTTCAAAAAAAGCGGTAACATCCCGATCCAGGGTCAAGGTAACTTGCACCCTGTCATTCACTTCGGTTTCAGGCGCTTCGGGAATGCCAGACAATCCCGGCAGTGGCCCGCGCCGCTTCACGGTCAATCGCTCCAGATCATATTCCTTGCGCATACTGATTCTCCTCTGATGTCGCAGCCTTTCGGGCGGAGCCACGGATCATGAAAGCAGGTCTTCGCCTCATCGACCGTCACTCCATACTTTTTGGCGTTAGACTGCGCTTTTCGCGTATCCCACTTGAAAGTATAGACCACAACCCATCACCCCAGCATCTTATGACCATAGTTGTGTGTTAACAAATGATGTGAGACATTTTGCATCATTCTGTCTCGTGGGCGCCAGGTGGGCAGGGGCGGATGGCCTGGTTTTGCTGGGTTCTCCGCCTGCTGGTTGGGGGCTGTTTCGAGACATTACGATACGGCCTTCTTTTCTGTTGATGGTGGACGTCCGCCAAGTCGTCCGTTTCTTCTGGCTGCCTCTGTCTTGGCGGGGCTTTTTGATATACCCCCTTTCCGCCCAAGGCTGCGCATCCATGCCGATGTACCGAGAACCCCCCGCGCCAATGCAGGGACGTACAGATCAGCGTCCAGTCGCGGGAAGTGTAACCCAATGCCATGCCCATCAATGTGCTATACCGTGTTCTATAATACAAAGAGCATATCGGTTCATGTTGCGGTGTATCTTATGTATACTTAGTCATACATAAGGTATGGAGGTGCATCATGTCGTCCGTATTGACCATCAGAGTGCCAGAAGAGGTGCAGCATGATTTGGGATCGTTGGCAGAAATGACCGGACGTAGCCGATCATGGTTGGCAATGGAGGCCATCAAAGAGTACCTGGAAAGGGAGCAATGGCAGGTATCCCAGATCCATGAGGGGCTTGCAGAAGCCGATGCCGGAGACTTTGCCACCACAGAGGAAGTTTCGGCTGTGTTCGACAAATGGGCTTCGCGTGCAGGTTAAGTTTGTTCGGAAAGCGTTGTGTGACCTTGATGATGAAGCGGCCTACATCGCTACCTACAGCCCACAGGCCGCGCAGCAATTCATGGCGGCAGTACACCAGAGCACCGGCATGTTATGCGCCTATCCGGCTATGGGTAGGCCGGGGCGGGTTCCTGGAACACGGGAATTAGTGATGACGGATCACCCGTACATTCTCCCTTATCGCGTGCGGGATGATGCCGTAGAAATAGTACGGGTATTTCACACCAGGCAAAAACTTCCGCGTAGGTGGTAAGGTTCACGTTGAAAAGACAAAGCCCCGGCCATTGCTGACCGGGGCTGCCTTGTTCAGAAAACCGCCGCCGCCAAGCGGTTGAGAGTTTTCTCGCAGCGCAAGCGGGAGTAATCCGATGGCTTCGAGGATGTGCGCCAGATAGTCGGCAAGGCGTTGCTGGTCGCGGCTCATACGGGGCGTGCCTCCGCAAGCACCGCAGCCCGAAATTTGTCCGGCAGGGCATTCGGTGTCAGCACGTCCACCGGCACGCCAAGCAGTTTGCCCAACTCGTGACGGATTGCGCCAATGTCGAACCGCGTCGTTTCCGGCGTCGGGTCGATGAGGATGTCCAAGTCGCTGCTGTCTGTGTCCTCACCGCGCAGAACAGAGCCGAAAATCCGAGTGTTGCGGGCACGGTGAGACTCGACCACGCGGCTAATCGCGGCACGGTTCACGTGCAATGCTTCGGAAGGTTTCAAGCCCATTCTCCCCACAATGAGATCTAGTTTGATGGTGGCGCGCACTGCAAGAAAAGCAACATCAAAATCCGGTGTTGCTGCAGTGATCTACACCGAAGACGCCCATGCCGTGACTATCCTGCGTGTATTGACGGCGTATAGGTTGTTCGGGGCTGAGGCGCATGGGGAATGGAT
>JAAOMR010000520.1 GCA_018853935.1 Acidithiobacillus ferrivorans | reverse complement strand
ACTCCTTCCCTCGCCGCTCCATCTCGGACGCTACCGGACCCAGGTGCTGGGTCGCCTCCCGGTCTACCCCCTGCGCCTGGAGACTGCGGGCGTCGATCCGGGCTTCCACACCCGCCCGCTCCAGCGCGGCATTGGCGGTGTGCTCCCAAAGTTCACGGACGGCCTTCACTTCGTCGGCAGCGGCCCCCAGGCTGCGCTCCCGGCGGGCTTTGTCGGACAGCTCTATATGGGCCTTGGCACCCAGAACCAGTCCGCCATCGGGGGCGCGGCTGACCTGCCGGGTGGTGGTGAGAATATGGGCATGGTGGTTCCGGTTGTCGCCTTCCCGGTCGGGGGCGTGAATGGCCAGGTCCGCCGCCACGCCATAACGCTCCACCAATGCCTGCGCAAAATCATGGGTCAGATCACGGCGCTGCCCGGCATCCAGCTCGGCAG
>JAAOMR010000052.1 GCA_018853935.1 Acidithiobacillus ferrivorans | reverse complement strand
GGAACAGAGAAGCTCTGTAACGCTTTCAGGTATTCTCTTTCATGTCGTTTCATGGCCATGGAAACGGGTAACACCGTATCTGCTTCCAGTTTCCCGGATTGCGCCAGTGTGCGATGAAACAAAAACCTGGACAATCGGCCATTGCCATCCATGAACGGGTGCGCGAAAACGAAAGCGAAAGATACGACGCTTGCCGCCACCAGCGGATTTACCTGAGTATGCAGGGTGTTCGCCATACGGATGATATGCGGCATGATCTGCTGTAGCATCTCTGGTGGTGGCGGCAAATAACTGATTCCAGATGCACCACGCAACCCGTTTTGCAGCCAGTTTTGTGTATGCC
The DNA here is from genome assembly GCA_018853935.1 of Acidithiobacillus ferrivorans. GTDB lineage: Bacteria > Pseudomonadota > Gammaproteobacteria > Acidithiobacillales > Acidithiobacillaceae > Acidithiobacillus > Acidithiobacillus ferrivorans. Next base: position 502 of record JAAOMR010000052.1, on the reverse strand, counting down.
GAAAAGCTACCGCGCGGTCCAACGGGTTGGTGATGACCGCATTTTGTAGATGAACCAGATAATCTTCATTGCATGGATGCGCGTCAAAGGCTTTTCTAAGTAGCATCACGAAGGCTTCCGCCTTGTTGTACGGGACGGTCTCCCGCTCGATGGCGAAGGAACTCTCCGTCTCGCTCAAATAAGCCCAGGCTATTGCCCGATCCATGATCCGCTGATCCGTGTTCTTAAAAAATATTCGCGTTTGCATCAGAATATCTTCATCCAGAAGACGCTGAATGTCTTTGGTACGTTCCACGGTAACGCAATAATCCATGGTGCCGAGACCGTTGAACGCCACTCGCCAACGACTGTCCTTCTGCGAAGCGGACGATACGATATATCGGTCGGGATCAAAAAGCGGTACGGTCGACGCAACGATTTCCGGAGCGTCATCCAGTTGGTTCCCGGTAAAGTGCTCCCATAAATAAGCCGCAATACGCAAGGGGGCGCTGTTTGGTTTCCT
>JAAOMR010000519.1 GCA_018853935.1 Acidithiobacillus ferrivorans | reverse complement strand
GACGTTGGAGATGACATATGTTAACGCGACCATTTGGTTCTTTTCCGGCCCGAACACGTTACCGCGTTTCAGCACTTCTTTCCTGCCGATGCTGAGTGTGCAAAATATCTCGAAGCAATACAGACGCCGGGCCAGTCGGCGCTCCAGTTTCAACGCCAGCTTGGCCTGACCCAACTATGAAACCACGTTTGGCATCCTGCATCCGGGGCAAGATGGGAATGCGTGATTGGCATAGGAGAGCACCTTTTTTGGGCGTTAGGAGTCATTAGCAAATAACTTGTACTTTTCATGTAGCAGGCATAGTCTTGCGGCATGGAAGCAGACGTACTGATAGCAGCTCGACACCAAGCGCTCGAAGGAATACTGGATGAGCGGCAGAGACGGCTACATGCGGCGGTAGAGGCGAAGGTGCTGGGTCATGGTGGCGTCAAGCGGGTTAGCGAGGCGACTGGAGTAGCGCGGGGGTCCATCCTGGCGGGTCTCAAGGAACTCAAGGATCCGGAGAATACACTTCCGAAAGGCCGGGTTCGTCGACTTGGTGGCGGGCGCAAAAAGCTGGTGGATCGCGATCCGGACTTGCTGGCCGCGTTGGAGCGTTTCGTGGATCCCGCGGCACGGGGTGATCCCCAGTCACCACTGCGATGGACTTGCAAGAGCCTCAAGCAATTGGCACGGGAACTGGGCGAACAAGGGCACCGCATCAGCCATGTTTCTGTGGGCATCCTGCTCAAGGAATTAGGATACAGCTTGCAAGGCAATCGAAAGACCCTGGAAGGCACTGGTCACCCGGATCGGGA
>JAAOMR010000518.1 GCA_018853935.1 Acidithiobacillus ferrivorans | reverse complement strand
GATCTACTCCAATAGAGAGCTTGAAGCCATAGGTGCTTTTGCCATGCTTCTTCGTCCAGGTCGCATCCAGATCTTTCTGACGGCGTTTCGCTGGGCTCCAGTCGGCAGGCATAGCGTTTTTTTTTGATCTGTTCCTTGTCATTTCTGGAGAAATGTTGCTTGGCTGCCGGTACCAGCGTGGCATCAATGATCTGGCCCCCCCGGGCCACATAGCCGTGCTGCAGGATTTGCTGCTCGACTGCCGCAAACAGCGCTTCGGCACCGGCTACGCCAATACGGTTTTCAAAG
>JAAOMR010000517.1 GCA_018853935.1 Acidithiobacillus ferrivorans | reverse complement strand
CCAGTCCTGATGCAGCGATACCAATGCCCGCTCCAGCAAAAAAAAGCCCCGTCGCCACCCTACGAAGAGTCTGATGGGCATGATAACGCGCCGCCACGAGCGCCCCGCCACAGGCGAAAACCCAAGCAGCACCGATACCCGCCAGAAGCCGAGTAGACGTTAACCACAGCAAGTCGGATCGCAGGCCGGTCGCCAGTACCGCCACGATCGTCAGCAGCAGTCCTGTAATGAACAACTGGCTCGGACGGATTTTCCGGAGCAGAAAATAGGCAGATACCGCACCGACGATATAACCAAGTGCATTTGCCGTGTTGAGTGAACCTGCAGCAACATAATTCCAGTTCAGGCTCTCCCGCATGGCGGGAAGGAGGAGAGCATAGGCAAATCGCGCCAACCCCACGCTCACCGCCACCCCCAATCCCAGTCCAAAAGCTGGCAAAAGCGATAGATTACTGCGTATTATTGTGGCGTTAATGCTCACAATCGTACTCCTTTTGAGGATGGAGACTACTTGAGCATTTGATGTGAATGTCCCTGATTTACCCTTGAGGCACCTACAAGCCGAGCGCACTCAAACCTGGGTGATCATCGGGTCTTCTGCCCAGCGGCCAGTGGTATTGCCGCTCACTCCCCCGGATAGGCAGATCATTGATGCTGGCAAATCGGCGTTGCATCAATCCCATTTCATTGAACTCCCATAACTCATTGCCATAGCTGCGGTACCAGTGACCAGAATCGTCGTGCCACTCATAGGCGAACCGCACGGCCATCCGATAGTCACGAAAACCCCAGAGCTCCTTGATCAGGCGATAGTCCAGCTCCCTGGCCCACTTGCGCTCCAGGCAAGCCTTGATCGCCTCCTGTCCCACTGGAAACTCCGTGCGATTACGCCAGACCGTATCCCGGGTATAGGCTTGAACGACCCGTTCAGGATCGCGAGTATTCCAAAGGTCCTCGGCCATCCGCACTTTCAGTAAGGCAGATTCTTCTGAAAATGGGGGAGTCAGCGTATTGCTTTGCATGGTGGG
>JAAOMR010000516.1 GCA_018853935.1 Acidithiobacillus ferrivorans | reverse complement strand
TTGAGAAGCACAATAGCAAGCTGGCCACCTTCATCGCCGCCCTGTTTTACGACCTGTCTACGGAAAAACAAGTGCGTATTCCTGCACAGGGGGAGAAGCGGGAGCGCGACTTGCGTGAGCTGGTTCGCAAAAACAAGCGTCCGGTTGCCCTTTTTGTGGATGAAGCCCACGACCTGAATGGACATACCCTGACCGGGTTAAAACGCCTGATGGAACTCGTGGAAGATGGTGACGGCCGCCTCTCAGTGGTCCTTGCCGGCCGCCCGAAACTCCGGAACGATCTCCGTCGACCGATTATGGAAGAAATCGGGTATCGCACGGATGTGTTCTCCCTGGACGGTATCGCCGGCAGTCAGCGGGAATATATTCACTGGTTGCTCAATGCCAGCGCCGTGGAGGGCGCAGAGATCGACACCATTCTTACGGAAGATGCCG
>JAAOMR010000515.1 GCA_018853935.1 Acidithiobacillus ferrivorans | reverse complement strand
TGGCAGCATTCATCGTGGCGGTGGCGATATACGCGCTGCCTGCGCTGTTGGCCTGGGGCATGGGCAGCCCGCACCGGATAGCCATCACCCTGCTGGATGTGCTGCTGGGCTGGACCATCATCGGGTGGATTGCCGCCCTGATATGGGCGATCATGTCTGGGAATGGCGGAAGTTTTGATGAGGATCAGCCACCCAGGCGAGAGCCTTGGATGCGGTAGCCTCAATCAGGGCAAAAAGATTGCTTATTATTTTTGGCGTTATAAAGTCCGTAGAATTTTCTCATTACATGGAATAACAACACATTATGAGTGCACTTATTCACAATGGGGTTGCCCAGAAATCCAGTTTTGCGACGGATGCTGATGCCAGGCGCTATCAGTTTCGTAGCCTGGTCATCGTATGTTTGATCTTTTGCGGCTTTGGTGCCGTTGCAGTTAAAATGGTGTCTGGTTGGGTTCTGGTGGCTATAGTGGTACTATTGTTACCACGCTGGATGATTTATACGCACGAATTATTTCATTTGCGAGGGGGAAAGCAGATAGATTTTGTTACACGCATGATGCCTCTACCATTTACGCCCGGCGCATTAGGCTATGCAGAATTCCGGCAGATCCACTTTCATCACCACCAGCATCCAGCCACGCCAGAAGATCCCGATGCATTTCATCTGCTGGGAGGGCCATGGTATGCCCTGTGGGGAGCGTTGACACTGCCGGAGCAATCTATTATTCGTTGGGCAAGCCAGAACGGATGGAGAGCTAGTTTAAATTTTGATTTTTTATGCCGGGCGAGCATTTTTGGTGCTTGCCTTGGCATAGGCGGAGTCACGTTTCTCTGGTTATGGGTCCCTTTGCGACTGGTTTATGCGCTTGGTGATTTTTCCTTTTTCTACTTGCTTCATGTGCGGCATGGAGTGCCTGGCACCTATAGCCTGCAGATATTTCCGGTATTGCGAGTGCTTGCGGAACTGATCTACGGAAGGACTTTGGTTCGCGCAACGATGTTTCATGATCGGCATCACCTTTGTCCGCAAATTCGGGCGCGTTCCTTACCTTTGTTGTCTGAGTGATTCTAAAGCAGGCGCACAGGATGTTATAGAGCATTTTTTGAGAGGCTGACTTTCCTGAGGTGTTTTTTAGATCTGCTCAATGGACTACCAGTTCGCTCCTTATTCTGCATAGCGGCCAGGCGTTTGATTTCTGGTTTATGAACATCGATGTTGTGCTGCCGGACCAGTCGCCTTGCCGCAAACTGCACACCATGGGTATGCTTGTGTCCGTTGCGGACAGAAATATCGAGCAGCACGAGATAAATGGAGCTTGCCCCAAATCTCCAGACGCGCCTTAACACGTTCAGGTTTCTACGGATGTGGTGAATGGCCCATGGTATGCTCTTATAACCCAGTCGCGCTTCGGCCCAGGCCGCGAACGCGTCTGTCATTGTTCTGGCTATGATGAGTGAATAACTGTCTCTTTGCCGTACTTCCTGTGCGATATGCCAGGTGTCTTCCGGGCTGTCTGCCCAATAACCCATGGCGATCTCCACTGCCCACAGAATGGCTTGTATGTTCCCGTATTTTGCATCCGGTAAGGTGTGTCGCACCTGTGCCAATCGCGCCCATCCTTCGGCAGGGCGATCCTGCAGAGCATCAATGATGGATAAATAAGCCATGGCATATTCTCGATAACGGTCACCGATGGCGAGGAACAGGGGTTCTGCCCACGCTTCATGCCATCCGTCTACCGCCTGTTGCAGGTGGGCTTTTGCCTGTTCCAGATGCCCAAGCCATAAGTCATTCCACCCCAGTACATAATGCCCAACACCGGCCACCAGTTGCGGATCCACCTCTGGATCAAACCGGGTATTGGCCAGATTTCGGGCCTGATGCAGGCCGGCTAGCGCTCCATTTGCGGCATTCTCGGCAATCCATCGCCCATACTGGGCCGCGAGTAAATGCCATCCCCGGTGATTTTGGCATAAGCAGGTGTTTTCCAGATCATCCAGCGCTTGCGCCATTTCGGTGGAGTGCCCGCGCTGCAAGCGTAACAGGAGAAAATAAGTGGTTTGTGCCCTCAGTAGATCCGGGTCTTGCGGTCGATCACGCAACAGGGCGCCTGCACGGCCATAATGAAGCGCGGCAACCTCGTAAAGACTGAAACGTAAAGCCTGCCGCCCCGCCAGGAGGTGATGTTGGGCGGCGATGTGGGGTTCTCCCCCTTTTTCAAAGTGGTCTGCCAGGACGCCATGGTCATACGGCCCATGATTTTCCAGCCACTGCGCCACCTTTTGGTGCAGCCATTGGCGTCGATCGTCGGGAATGCGGTCATATACCGCTTCTCTGAGCAGATCATGGCGATAGGACCAGCCCTGGTCTGTGGCGACCCACAAGCCATGGTCCACCAGACGGCCCGCCGTGTGGTCCAGCAACTCGGGCGTCTTATCCGGAAGCAGCGACTGCAGATCACACAAGCTTACTTCGATGCCCAGCGTGGCCGATATTTGCACCAGGTCCTGGGCAAAATCGGACTGCGCAATGGTGAATTCCAGAATGCTCTGGATGTCATGGGGTAGTTCGGAAGAGGTGCCTCTAAAAATCGTTTGTCGGGCCAGACTATCGAGATACAAAGGAACACCGCATCCCTGGCGAATGAGGGATTCTTCGGTAGGGAGGTCGGCCGTCCAGTGGGGAAGACTCCGCAAATAGCGGCGTGATGTGTGCGTGTCCCACGGGGCAAGCGTCAGTGTCGTTTCGTGGAGGGCGATTTTTTGCAAACCGGGTATGGGCCGCCGGGTGCTGACCAGCAGGAGTGCCGTGCGTTCGTGTAGATGCGCCAGGTAAGCTTGTAGCCATTCCAGAGAGGCGGAATCCGCCCAATGGATATCCTCAAGCATCAAAACGCGATCCATGGTGAAAAGGTGACTCGTCAATGCCAGCATGACGCTATCGAATAACAGTTTCTTGTAGTCCCGCAGGAGCCCCATTTCGGCGTGCTCGCCTTCCAGACCGAGCCAGGCGCACCAGATCGAATACACCAAACCGTCCTCTTCACCGATGACCTGCAGGAACTTCTGAAGAGCGTCACGCGCCTTTTCGGGAGGTAAGGCCGATAAATTCAACGCGTCTCGGATCACCACGGCGATGGGGTGGAGCAGGCTGTGCTGATACATCGGCAGACAGGCATAACGCACCACCCGCATATTTTGGGACAAACGCTCGGCCATTTCCTCCATAAGCCGGGTTTTACCGATTCCGGCTTGTCCTTCGATCCAAAGGATTCGGCCCTGCCGTTCCGTTAAAACTGTCGCCGCCAAGTGGTGAATGCGCTGGCACTCTGCATCACGCCCCATAAATGCGGCACTTCCAGATTTTGGAAGGGGTGGCGGTTGCGTGGTACTCAGCCAAAAGAGCGGGATGCCTCTGCCGGATATATGAACAGGAGAGCGTGTCTGGGCAACTCCCTCCATAGGAAAGGCATGCGCCAACGCTTCATGGGCGGCTCCAGTGAGGATGAGCCCCATGTGTTCTGTGTTCGCCAGCGCGGCGGCGCGTACCACCCGCAAGGGTGACCCTGTCAGGGTGTGATCAGGGGCCACCAGAACGCGACCGCAATGCATGCCGATTCGGGGGAAGTGTCCCGGATCCGCAAGACGACGTAATTCAAAAGCGGCACGCAAGGCGTGACGCGGACTGTCTTCCAGCGCGTTCTCCAAACCAAAGCGCAATTCTATGACCCCATCGGGGGCACGGTGTGCAACGCCGCCACAGGCATGGCCCACCTGACTGACCAGACTCCAGCATTGCTGCAGGTGCGCTTCCAGCAGATCATCCGGGATCTCATCCGTGTCCGCATCCACACGGATGGCCAGTAGGGTAATGAACCGATGGCGGGCCATCTCATATGGAACGGTCACCGGCTCCGGCGTAAACGTGTGTGTGTGCGTCAGCCGCAAATAGTCATGGAATGCTCGCACCTCATTTCCCGCCTTTTTCCCCATCTGGGTGATCAGGCGCGTCTGGTAAGCTGAAAAAAGGGATTCGGCCTCATTACTGCGACCCCTGCGCGCGAGTAATTGCATGGCCAGCAGATGGGGGGCGTCGGACAACGGCTGCTGGTGCATCCAGCTTTCGGCCCATTGCAGCGCCTGTTCAGCATCATTCAGCGTTTCGGCCTGGCGAATCAGACACTCATAAAAACGGGCGAGCTGATTGTCGACCGTCCGGCGTCGATCTTGTACCCACCCGTCCCAGGCGCTGCGGTTGTTGTCGGTCTCTTCGTCGAGAAAGGGGCCCCGGTGGTGATCCAGGCGGGAAGGGTTCTCGACAACGGCGGCCATGCTGAGGTCCATAAAGTCGGCATAGTCACTGGTGATCGGGAAGACCGGGTTCCGGGCCACGGAATCCCGGGTGGCTACCAGGGGTGACCCATAGCGCGCCCCTATCCCTGACAGGCGGAACAAGGCCTGCCGTAATAAGGTTCGGGCGTTTTCCACGGTGCGATACGGGTAGAGCAATTCTGCCAGAGACGGTCGGGCATGAGGACCTTCCTCTAGGCAGAGATACACCAGCAGGCGTCGGGGTATGCGGTGCGGCAAGGGCACAAGTTTCCCGGCGAAAGTGATTTCCAATGGACCCAGAAGAGAGAGATGCAACGTGGGGGTTCTGCGTTGTGCCATGGGCTACATCCGCTCGTGACTTTTACCGTATTGAATAATAGATGAAAACGAGGAAACGGACAAACGATATCAGGTTGTGCAACAATATCAGCATAATGCGACTTGAAGCTAAAAGGTCTGCAGATTTTCTCATTGTTGCCGCATGGGGGTTGGTTTTGTGAATCGAAGCTTCACACTTTATTTTCATCATCGGAACGTCCAGGTGAAGACTCTGTCCGCCTTTGATGACAAGGTGGAAGCCATTCCCCGGAAAACGCTGTTACCGCCTGATCTCTTCCGGCGCTTCTCCAACGATGCGTTCTGGAAAGACCCACAAAACAATCCCAACGGGGTACGCATCGTATGACCTGCATGCCGACCCTCCCGCTCCATATCCCCCATACTTCACAAAACAGGAAAAAGCCGCTATGAACCGCATCTACAAAACCCTTTTCAGTATCCGCACCGGCCAGCTCGTGATTGCTTCTGAAAATAAAAGCAATCATCGTAAAGTTACTGTAGATGGATGTAAGCCGGAACCCCAGAAAATTCCGTCACTCCATTTCCAGCCCCACCATGATGGTACACGGGCAGGTCTAGTAAGAACGGTCAGCAAGTTATCCATCGCCACCGCCGTTGCCTGTGCAATGGGGTGGAGCGGCGCAGCGTGGGCTGTGACAGGGACGGATGGATCTGGGGCATCAACATCAAACGTTACACAAGGTAGTGGCACTAACATCGCCAGTGGGGGAGGTTCTTCGGCTGGTGTGATGGGGGACCCGTACGGCTACTCTAACGGCAGCCCCGATGGATATGGAGGCAGTTATAATACGGCGATTGGTGGCGGACAAGCAGGTAACGGCAGCAATCGCCCGTATACTTACGGCGGTAACGGAGGCAACTACAATCAAGCCTTCGGTGACAATAGTTCAGCAGGAAATGCGAATGGCACTACCGATGGGACCAGTGGCAATATCGCCATCGGCAGTTCAAGTTCC
>JAAOMR010000514.1 GCA_018853935.1 Acidithiobacillus ferrivorans | reverse complement strand
CACTTCCAAGCACGAACCAGGCCGCTGTGCCGAACTTCCAGGACAAGCCTTGAGCCTGTATCCAGGCGAAGATGAATGTCATATAAACAATATAGCCACAAGCAAACAGAAAATAGGCCAACATGCTGGGCATTAAACCACGGAGATTTAGCGCGCCGCTAGACACGGCATTTGCTTCCCCAGCAATGCGACTCGCTTCCAGTATCGGCCAGACGGATGCGATTGCAGCAACGACGCCCAATGCCAACCAGGCAGTCGGCCAAGCCGGGTTACCGAGCATGGCGATGATCGGGTTGACCACCAGTCCTGATGCAGCGATACCAATGCCCGCTCCAGCAAAAAAAAGCCCCGTCGCCACCCTACGAAGAGTCTGATGGGCATGATAACGCGCCGCCACGAGC
>JAAOMR010000513.1 GCA_018853935.1 Acidithiobacillus ferrivorans | reverse complement strand
TCAGGGCAGATTCGCCCGTCCGGGGGTTGCACCCCGGCAGGGGGTTGCGTCCAGGACGTGATCGCTTGTCGCGCAGCGTGAACTTGCCAAAACCGGACAGCAGAATGGGCTCACCACGGGCCAGTGTCTGTCGCATCGTCACAAAAAAACCATCCACCAACTCCAGGGCGTCCCGCTTCGATAGCCCTACACTGTCGTTGAGATGGTCCGCCAATTCCGCTTTCGTTACTGTCATTCCTGATGCTCTTCTTCTATTACGTTATTGACTTCTGGCCATGTATTCCGGTCCGCATCCGTGGACTGGTCCATCAGCGCCCACACCAAGGCCACCACCCACCCCAGGACCGTCCAGCCCAATAGCAGGTTGCACAACACGATGCCGCGCAGATGAATCGCGCCCTGCGTCCAAGCCAGCAATGACGGGGCCAGATACAACACCAGTAGTACCAACACACCAAAAAACATCACAAAAACCGCGCCTTGCCGGGTACCCATGAGCCAGTGCATCACCTGTCTCCCGCGTCTTTTTGAGAAGGATGCTCCGGGTCTTCACCACCCGTAACCTTGCCCTCGGACGTGTTGTCCACTACCACCTGAAACGGCCAATGTCGGCGACGTTCCCGATCCCACACCT
>JAAOMR010000512.1 GCA_018853935.1 Acidithiobacillus ferrivorans | reverse complement strand
CCCATCGATTGGGCATCGCCAGAGAAATCAGGGGCAGACTGATGGACAGTGGCAATCGGACCAGCAGACGGTGCCATTCCACCGATTCCTGAAGCGCCTGAATTTTCCGCACGATGGCGGGGTCTGGTTCGTCGTAACTCACCCCTGCCGGGGCGCAACCCCCTGCCGGGGCGCAGCCTCCTTCCATGATGACGGGCGGCATGGGAATCTCCTGCATGATCAGGTCCAGTAGCGCATCCAGCCGGGAATTCAGGATGTCCCCGTACAGGATGAGGCCCATGTCCTGCACGTCTTCTCCCGCCTGCGCCTGATGCGTTTTCCACCATTGCGTACATATCTGCGGCCATTGACTCATCACAAATATCCTCCCTCTTGCTAGGTGCAACCTTTACATGGATGGACCAGTGGACGCCCTGCCCAGATGGAAAATGCGTTTGATGGCTTCCATTAGCATCTGACCCAACTTCTGGATATGTTCCATGATCGCCTTTTTCTGCGGAGAATCCGGCTGATTGTTCACCGTATCGCCCAACTGATTCAGGGCATGGGCATTTTTCTGAAGCTGTTCCGGCGTCAATTTCTGGTTTTTCACATCCCGCTGACCGCGCTCGCTGAGATTTTGGATGCCATCCTGAATTTCCGGTGTTAGTCCCTCTTTTTTCACCCGGTTGTTCATCACGTTTATTTCATCGGGACTGACCGGGGCCTGATTTATCATGTCCATCACCCCCAGCGCGTCCCGCTTGGATACCTGCGGCGCATCCGGCACGGGTGCATCCCTGCCGGGAGCATCCCTGCCGGGTGCATTTTCCGCCGTCGCCCCCGCAGGGGGTTCTTGATAGTGATGGTGCTGATGCACCCGGCTGAACAGGCCGAAACCACCTGGCTTCGACGCATCCTGCTTATCGGAAGATTGATTTTGCCCCTGTCCCTGCCCCTTCTGGTTCTTGCCGTTATTTGCCGCCTGGTTTTCCTGCTGCGCTTTCTGATCCTTCTGCTGCGCTTCCTGACCCTCCTGCTGCGCTCCCTGCGTTTTCTCCTGAACAACCGGCGTGGTTCTGCTATTTCCATCATCCGGTTCTATCGCGGCAGGACGGTCTGCCGGTGCCACGTTCGGCGTGATCTCATCACGGTATCCTTCCATGTCCTGGGGAGAGTTCGCCGTCGTCGCTGCCGGCTGCAAGACTGCCGGCTGCAAGACTGCCGCCTGTTGTTCGGCAGCCGTCGGGACAAGAACGGCCCCAGGTGCGGGTGCTGAATTCACAGCAGGTTCGGGAATAGGTACCCGCATCCGTGATGGATTGATGATTCCGTCGGGCGCGTATCGACTGATCTGATCGGCAACCGTCGCATAGTCGTACATGCCTGCCTGTCTGTGATGGATTAGAGTCTGCATGGCAGTGGCCAACAGGTCCGGTCGTGTCTGCCATTGCTGCGCCAGATCTTCCTGCACCACGCCATTGTGCAGCAGGTCCTGGAGCGTAGACTGATCAATGATCTGGCGGTCGATGGCCTGCCCGGTTTCGGCGTTGGTGGCCCGATACTCGCCGGGCACTCCCGCCGGTACATAACGCAACTGGCCCAGGGTTAGGGGTTCGCCACGATCCAGCGCCGCTCGCTGTTCTTTCTGATCGTTGATCCAGGCCATAAAAGCCAGCGCGTCCGGCGTATTGTTAAAGGCCCGCACAAAACTCGTATCGCGGAAAGCCGCGTCGACCCGCATGGGCTGGCGGTTGATGTCTGGTAGATGCAGGTCCTGCAGGCGCAGTCCGGTTTCCGTAGTTCGTGCGGATACCGGGGTTTCCTGCCTCTGCTCCCTGTTCTCGGAACGTTGCGTCCTATCCAGATCGAAACGATGCGCCTGCACATAGTCCCGCACGGTGCGCGGCAGGTCATCCAGCGAAAAATCGCGCGCAGAGGAACGGACACCGCCGCGCACGACCATATATTCCCCTTCCTGTTTCTGGTACGCGGTAAACCGCGGATCGGCGTTTGCATCCCGCGCGAACTCTTGCAGGGCGATGGTCTCGAAAGGCGAAAAGGCGTAGCCCGAATCCTCCGCGCTTTGCAATTGCTGTACCGCCAGTTCCGGCGTTAGCGTTCCGGTATGGGCATATTGTTGCAACTCCCAGGTGGAAATCCAGGGCAGATCCGTTCTATCCATGCCATTGCGCGCCAGAAAACTGTAAACATTGCCATCGGCATCCCTGACCGGATCGTAAG
>JAAOMR010000511.1 GCA_018853935.1 Acidithiobacillus ferrivorans | reverse complement strand
CGCTTGTTCAACAACTCCACAAAACCCCTGTCTATGTTCACCATCATCACACACCCCCTTTCCGTTTCCGCGTATACCATGTCCTTTGCCTGCCGCCAGTCAAACCGCAACTTAGGCCCCCGCCACCTTCGTCGCCTTTCGGGAGGACTAGCAGCCCAGCATGGGTCTGCATCAATCGCTGTACAAAAAAGCCGGGGGAGCGCAGGAACGCCCTCCTGGCAATATAGAGCGGGTTATCACTATCGGAAAACGATCCGGGCAGGATGAAGGACCGAGGGGGAAATGTAATCCCATGCTGCCGGATCGTTATCCAATGGATACCTTAGCGCAAAATAACAAGACAAATCTATACCCATATATTGTTTATACGACCCGCAGTTCGGCCACCCCACAGCCCTGGGCCTTCAACCAGCACACCAGACTGTCCAGACTCGCCCAGGTACGGACCTCGGTGCGGGCCGACTTCACCGTGGCCTCGTCCATGCCGAGTTTCAGGAGCACATACCAGCGATCCCGGCCCAAGACAGGGATGGACTGGATGGTCACTTTGCGCACGGGCCCGGCGTTGACTTGCAGTTAATCTGAGCCGAAAAAGCCCGTTGATTGCAAGCTGTTACAGCTCCCCGGCCAAAACTCGATGATTGACCCGTGCTTATCCGGTTGTCACAGGCACCTACTAGATATAGTGGAGAGTGATTCGGCGGCATAAAGCTCGGCGTAGGTGGGTGCGATGACGTCACTTGCGATGCCGGGCAGGGAGCTAAAGGCGTTGAAGGGGTAGAAGCGCCGCGCTGAAGCACAGCGATAGCCATGTTCGCCCTGTATTGACGCAGCATTATCCCCAATTTCTGTGGAGCACCCTGTGGGCAATGCTGGCAAGGCCATGACCGGGATATGGAAGGCGCCAGGCCGCAAAAAGCGGCATCCCTCTCCCCGGACCCCGCACCCGGCCGGTGCAGGCAGGTCTGCCACTGCGGTCTTGCTCATCTTGCCCTTTGGATCAGGGGAATAGACTGGATTTTATGCCGCATTCCGCTTGAGGGGCAGTCTCACGTCGATTTCATCCCATGGAACGAATACGTGCCCATCTGCATCTTTCTCAATGACCATCCATTCCATAAGAGCGCCCACGTCTTTGTGGACGTTGCGATAATGGCGGCCAAGACGTTTTGCCAAGGCATAGATCGACAGTGGCCCGGAGGCTTTCAGAGCCTCTACCAGTTCCCAGCGCTTCGGCGTGAAGACATCGCCGAATTGAGCCATGTTGGCGAAGCCGACGCCGAAATGCGGTGCGGTTGCGCGGCCTTCCATAGCCGCTTGTAAGGCCGCGCTAAAGTGTTCCATCTTTTTTTCGACAGGCACGCCCACCGTCACCTCAAGCACGCTCATGATATTTCCTCCACATCCCGCATGAAATCCCGAACCAGCGTTGCCACATCCTGGAAGGAATAAGGGATTTCCTCCTCCCGAATATGCTTGTGGTCCCCTTTGCCGCGCTCGTTGTCGTATCCCACCAGCCGATGGCCATTCATGATAAAAACCAGGCGGTATTTGACGCGGTGTTCCGATGGCGGCACCGGAACGGGCACATCCCAGATGACGCCCTCGATCACGCCCTGCCCATAAGCCTCTTTGAACCGGTACAGCAACTTTGCGCCCATGAAATCTACTATGCCCTACAGCATGGGGCCTATCAAGCCCTATGCAAAAGAGGTCTGAAAGAAGCGGTAACAGATACAAACCAGCTACCTGGAGACCGGGTATGCCCCTCAATATCGAAGCACGTGCCCTCGAAACACTCACCCGTATCCCCCTTGCCTGGCATTCCGACAGATTACGGCTATGGCATTCAGCAAACTGGCCCCAGCCGCTTTGCGACGGAAAGCCCTGGCCATACCGAACGTCACAACATTTCCCAACTGCCCGATAGCAAGTGCCTCTACCACGACCAGAATCATGCGGACAACAATGCCGACTTCATCCACATTCTGCCGAGAGGGGGATGTCTGTCAGCTTTTCATGACCGTCATACAGGAAAGCAAAACTGCGTCCAACTGCCTCTCTATGAAGACATCATTGCCGACCCGGAAAGCGGCATCAGGGAACTATTGCAATTTATAAATTGGGAATACGATCCGTTCGGCCATGGCAAATGGGAATCATACGCCGGGCATCTCGCGCCGCTGCTGGCCGCGCTCGGGCAGAAGGACTGAAAGCCAGGTTTTTTAGCCCGGCCCCCCTCACAAGGGGAGGAACATTTCCTTCCCAACATCGGAAAACCCCAACTTCTGGTACAGGGTAACGGCCAGGGCGTTCGCCGTGAATACGTGTAGCACCAGGCCCGTAGCCTTGGCGGCACGGGCCTGCTCCGCCACATGCGCCAGCAGCCTGCTGCCGTGCCCCTGCCCTTGGTACGCATCCTCGATCAGGATCCACAGCAGGGAGGTCGCCCGCTCTGGTACCGCCACATACCACGCGCCGCCGATGATGTTTTTTTTCCACTTCGCCGCGACCAAGTTGCGGTGGGGCAGGCCCGCGTCATCGTGCTGGACACCCTGAATCTGATTGTAAGCCAGATCGTGCGCCACCTCTTTGGAATATCCCATCGCCTGCTGCAACTGGGTCGTCTGGTAGGCCACCAGCTTCGCAAAAAAATTGGGACGGTAGCCGGGTGGCATGTTCACATAGCTTGCTTCTACAGGACGGATTGCCGGCACGACCAAATACCCCCAGAACTATGTCAACCTTCAGCCTACGTTGATGATGCCCTTGATTCCTGCTTCTGTGCAACGCATATATCAGAAATACTGCGGAAAAACCAGCAGGAGAATGGTTCCATGTACGTTAAGCTATTAAAAAATATTAGCGCCGGCGCAGCAGCCGGCATTGCCGTGGTAACCATACTGCCTTTAGCTGCGGTAGGTATGGGAGCGGCTGGTGCGATCACCACACTTGGTTTAGTGGTGGGCACAGGCATCGGAGCGGCAGCCGCTGTGGCCGATACAGCACGGGAGACGCCGCCGGGATCAGATACGGAAGCAAACATTATCTCTCGGCCCTACAGTGTGCTCGCCAAGAAGGCATTGGTTTGGGCACAAAAACGAATCAATGGCGGTGAGAAATGACGGTATCAACGATTTTAGTGGTTACGGCGCTGTCGGTCTGGGTATTGCTTGAGATGAGCCTGGAATATTTTTTCAGGTCGCCGCTGAACGCAAACAAGCAAGACCGATGGTCTTCCAAAATATTCAACGTCGTGATCTTATCCAGTATTGTGGGTTGGGCGTTGACGGTAGCGACCGATGTTCGCCATGAGCCACATGTTGCACTCTATCTACCGCGTGTGGCCTGTTCATTACTGGCAGCAGGGCTACTGTTGAGATCCTATGCGGTCATAACGCTCAAGAACCACTTCACCGTGGATTTGGCTATCCAGCCTGGGCACCGACTCATTCGGCATGGGCCGTACCGCATAGTGCGCCATCCTTCCTACACTGGAGCTCTGCTGTGTTTTTCCGGCCTGGCCTTGTCCGTAGGCTATTGGGGCACCACCCTTATTATTCTGATTCCCGTCATTTCAGCTTACATCTGGAGAATCACCAAAGAGGAACATATTCTGACAAAGGCCTTCGGAGACGTTTACCAGGAATATTGCAGCAGCACGTATCGGCTCTTCCCTGGGATCATTTAGTTGCACGGAGAAGACGCGGCACGGCCAATGTTGCCGCGGCATTGGCTTAGTTGGCGCTACGCGGCCGCCGACCGCCACGTGACTTTCCATGCGCTTCCATCAACGCTGTCAATCAGCATCAGCCATTGACCATGCGTCAGCACCAAATGTTTGCCACCTATGGAGTGTTATAACGCTTCGTAACTCTATGGACTAAAATATAAACATAAAATTCTTGATCTGATCAAAGGTGAACAACCTTGACGCTGATTTCTGGTCAAAACTTGACACTCTCAGGCGCTGTTTTACACCCTGGGGAAGCGGAATCACGCAGGACATCGTCACCCCCGTATTAGCCAGCCTCAGTCAGCTGCAAATAGATTGCCCCCAGGGGGGGCAACACCAGTTCCAGCGAATGGGGCAACCCCATCCAGGCCTGGGCCTGAGCCTGCTGCGGCAAGTTGCCGATATTGCCGCCGTGATAAGCGTCCGCATCACTGTTGAAGATTTCATGGTAGCGGCCCGCCGCTGGCACCCCCAGGCGATAATTGTGTCGTGGCACCGGCGTAAAATTGAACACGGCCAGCACGAAACCGCCATCCCGATCCCAGCGCAGAAAACTCAGCACCGACTGATCGGCGTCATGGCAATCCACCCAGGAGAAGCCCTCGCGGTGAAAGTCCTGCACATGCAAAGCCGGAACATCCCGGTAAAGATGCGCCAGATCCCGGCTCAACCGCTGAATACCCTGATGCCAGTCCCAATGCAGCAGGTCCCAGTCCAAGGCCCGCCCGCAATCCCACTCCTGCCCCTGGCCGAACTCGTTGCCCATAAAATTCAGTTTTTTGCCGGGATGCGCAAACTGGTAACTGAAGAGCAAACGCAGGTTGGCAAAACGCTGCCAGGCATCCCCGGGCATTTTGTCCAGCAGCGAGCGCTTGCCGTGCACCACTTCGTCGTGGGACAGGGGTAACACGAAGTTTTCCGTATAGGCGTAAAGCTGGCTGAAGGTCAGATCGTTCTGGTGAAAACGCCGGTAGACCGTGTCCCGCTCCAGATAAGCGAGGGTGTCATTCATCCAACCCATGTTCCACTTCATGGAAAAACCCAGCCCACCTGCATAGGTGGGACGGGAGACCATCGGCCAAGCCGTGGACTCTTCGGCAATGGTGAGGATGCCGGGATGGCGCGCATTGAGGACCACATTCATCTCGCGCAGAAAATCAATGGCCTCCAGATTCTCCCGGCCACCGTACTGGTTGGGAATCCACTCGCCTTCCTGGCGCGAATAATCGCGGTAGAGCAGGGACGCCACCGCATCCACGCGCAACCCGTCGATATGGAAACTATCCGCCCAGTAACAGGCATTGGCCAGCAGGAAACCGCGCACCTCATTACGCCCGAAGTTGAAAATGTAAGTGCCCCAGTCGCTGTGCTCCCCCTCGCGCGGGTCGGCATGTTCATACAGCGCGGTGCCATCAAAACGCGCCAACCCCCAGTCATCCTTGGGGAAATGCCCCGGCACCCAGTCCAGGAGCACGCCGATACCTGCCTGATGAAAGTGATCCACAAAGGCGCGGAAGCCATCGGGGGTACCAAAACGACTGGTAGGCGCAAAATAGCCGCTCACCTGATAGCCCCAGGATTCATCCAGCGGGTGCTCCATCACGGGCATCAGCTCAATGTGGGTATAGCCCATGTCTTTACAGTAAGTTACCAGGCGCTCCGCCAGCGTCTCATAACTGAGGAAATGGCCCGCCGCATCGCGCTGCCAGGAACCGAGATGCACCTCGTAGATGTTCATGGGGGCATGCTGCCAGTCGTGGCCAGCGCGCGCCGCCATCCAGTCCTGATCGGTCCAGACATGGTCATCTTCCACCACCCGCGCCGCCGTACTCGGCCTCAGCTCAAAAGCATTGGCGTAGGGGTCGGTCTTGACAAACACCACCCCGGAATCGCGGTGGCGCATCTCGAATTTGTAGATTTCGCCAGCGGCCAGATCGGGGATAAACAGCTCCCAGATGCCGCTCAGGCCGCGCGCGCGCATGGGATGCACGCGCCCGTCCCAGTCATTGAAGTCACCAACCACACTGACCCGTCCAGCATTGGGCGCCCACACGGCGAATAATACCCCATCCACCCCTTCGTGCTGGCGGCGATGCGCGCCGAGGTGCTGATAGGCTTCGTAGAGGCGCCCCTCGCCGAAGAGATAAACCTCCAGATCCCCCAGCACCGGGCCGAAGACATAGGGATCATAGCGTTCGTGAAGCCCGTGCTGGTCCTCCCAGCGCAAGCGGTAGGGCTGAGGCAGGGCCTCACCCTGGTGTACAAAGACGCCGTCGCCGTGGACCAACTCCATAGCCACCCACCCCTTCGGTGTCTGCACCTCGGCCCGGAGTGCACCCGGCAGAAAGGCCCGTTGCACCATCTGCTGGCCAGCGGCGTGCTGGCCCAGCCAGGCAAAGGGATCGTGATGGCTGGCTTCACGGATGGCTAAAAGGTCTTTGCTGTCACCCGGCAACCTGGCCGCTGTACTCCCGCGCTTTTGCATTGCCGTCACCGTACCCCCCTCTCCGCCATACGGCGTGAATCCGCTTCTACTTCGGATATTGTGCGCCTACTTCTTATAGGATAACACTCTCGAAGCGTGGCGCTGATCCATCTCGCTCGACTAAGATGGCTTCCTGCATAGAGTCCTTGCCGCCATCGGTCAAGTTGAGTACCTTAAGATCGAAAGGGGCGATAATCTCACCCATACCGCAGAACGAGAAGGCATCTATACCAAAAAAGGAGCGGCCATGTCGGAAGAAGGCAGTCTCGGAGTAGCCAATTCACCCCGCTTCGTCAGTAACCTCACCAAGAATACCCTGGCTCTGGTGCTCGCCGGCGGGCGCGGCAGCCGCCTCGGTCCGTTGACCGACTGGCGCGCCAAACCCGCCGTCCCCTTCGGCGGCAAATTCCGCATCATCGATT
>JAAOMR010000510.1 GCA_018853935.1 Acidithiobacillus ferrivorans | reverse complement strand
TACGCAGCAAATCCGCAAGTACGTCAGCGTGATGGAAATGGTCAATGCCATCGACGTGCCCGGCGCCGGCGATGATGCCAACGAAATATGGGTACTCTCCAGCGAATTCTTCCGCGATGAGGAACCCACCAGTCTCAATCAGCAAGAGGGTCGCGAGCCACCGCCGGAGCCCTATCATTACCCGGAGTGGGATTACCAGATGCAACTGGAGCGACCAGACTGGTGCACCGTGCTGGAAAAGCGGGCCAAAAGTGGTGCTTTGGAGATCATTGATGAAATTGTGGCCAAGCACAAGCCTGTCATCGGTCGACTCAAATATCTGATCGAAGCGTTGCAACCGCAAGGTGTGCAGCGCCTGCGCAAGCAAGAGGATGGCGATG
>JAAOMR010000051.1 GCA_018853935.1 Acidithiobacillus ferrivorans | reverse complement strand
AGGCTATCGTGCCACAAACGCTTACGACCTACGGCTTGATACAGTAGAGATATCCCCGCTGGCGTCGCTGTTTATCCACATCGGCAGCGATGGTCTCGGCCATATCAGGTGATGAAATGCCCTGTCGGACCACTCGGGTAGGCCGCTGGCCTATCCGTCCCCAGCTCTTCACCAGTTCCCACTCTCCCCAGAGGTTCTGCTGAAGGGTCAGGCGGTAATACCGATAAACCCCTTCCTCAGGCCGGATCTTCTGCCACTCCAGCACCCGCCAGCGGGCCATGTCATAGACAGGATCGGCGGACGGAGCGGGATTTATCTCAGGAGTGGTCACCAAAAGACAGAGGGAGGGCGTACGTCAGCAGTACCTCATCCTCGCCGGGGTCCTCGTTGGCGATATACGCATTGGAAATGTGGGCGATCTTGATCCCCAACCGGGACTGATCCGCAAGCTGATAAGCCAGACTCAACTCTAGGCGGAACTGGAAGGTGCCATCCAGATATTTGCCCCGCCCCTGATTATATCCACCCATGCCAAGCACCGGTGTCAGCACCCAGTGATCCCAGGCGATATCCGAGTAAAAGCCGGT
>JAAOMR010000509.1 GCA_018853935.1 Acidithiobacillus ferrivorans | reverse complement strand
TAATTCGTTGCTATCTACGGACATAATCCTGCCACTCCTTCGATTTTTTCCACTGGATTTCCTCCAGCGCATTCCACAATCCGCTTTTCATGAACTGCGTCTGAACCACCGCCACCGGACCCTTCTGGCGCAGCTCGCAATGCCATTGCACCAGACCCGGCAAACCTTCCGGGTGCGGTCGCGGCAGGCCCAGGCCATGCAGGGCGTACCACAAGGCCCGATCCTGATATTTCAACCAGACAAACCAGTTGGGCGGCACGATTTCCTTTTTCCGGGCATCCCGTAGCGCCGACAACAGGATGCTGACCTCATAGGCGTGATTTTTCCGGTACGCCTGAAACCGGGTCGTATCACCGGCGTCCAGTCCGGCATGTTTGCGAATGATTTTGTCCCCACCCGCCGCATAGCTTTTCAGCGTATCGGCCACCTTGGGATTGACTAGCGCGTGAAACAGGGCATTGCGTTCCGGCGTCGAAAATCCGGAGCGTCCTGCCATCGGTCCCACCTGTTTTGTGGCCCACTGTTCCACCGGGCCATCCTGTATGCTCCATTCGCCATCTTCTCCCTTCGCAAAGGCTCCGGCGCGTAACAGAATGGTCAGGGGATGTAATGGCCAGTCACTGGTTTTCCCGCGCTGCACGAGTCCCGTCAGCAGCGCCGAAAGATTCAGGTTCTTCGGGTTTTTGAATTTGTTTTTGAGCGCAGACGAACGGTGGCGGATCACCGGTAGCATCCACGGATATTGTTTGCTCATGTACAGCGCCAGGTCCCAGGGTTTTGCAAAGGTTTTTTTCAGGTTTTTACCACGATTCCATAAAGGAATTGCCAGTGCCGCCGGTAACAGGGACCAGAAAATCGGCCATGCCTGAAATGGGCCGATAGACAAGTAATGGTCCAAGGTGGAATTGATGGTGCTAACGGCAGACCATGTCGTTTTCGGGATGGTGTGATGCAATAAAAACTGCCACAGTACATCACCACTGGAACCCGGATGAAAATAGGCCGGACTGATTTTCCCCAGCATCCAGAGATCCAGCAATCGCATGACTTTCCAGTAGGCGATGATCAGATCCTTGCCAAAGAAAAACAATGCGGCCAGCCCACCGACGATGAGGGCAATGGTCAGAAAAAAGTCATCACTGCCGCTGCTATGTCCCTGCGACCCTTCGTTACTGGCGGACATTTTGCGCTCCGTAGTGGATATGCCACGCGGCACGATAGACTTTTTGCGCAAAGGGCAGTCCGTACACCGGATTCCGCGACTGATACCAGGCTACACCCAGCCAGAAATGGTGTGACGCATCCAGTTCCTGACGCAAAATCCATGCACCCGTAAATACCGATGCGCAGTTGTGCCATTGTACCGTGTGCATGTGCCAGCCCATGCGGTGCAGGCGCTTCCGCCAGACGCTATTGATCTGCATCAGGCCGTGATCCGCCGTACCATTCGCATCTGCTATTCGCGCACCTTTCCAGCCGCCTTCCACTTTGGCGATGGCCCGCAAAATGAGGACCGGTTCATGAAACCAGATCGCCGCCGCGTTTTCACACAG
>JAAOMR010000508.1 GCA_018853935.1 Acidithiobacillus ferrivorans | reverse complement strand
GGTTTACCAGGGCCGGGGTGGTGAAGCCGGTTCCGCTGGTGGTGGAAGTTCCAGACATCGGGTAAGCGCCACCCTGTGTCGATGTGACCCCCGTACCACCAGTACCGGATAGGTTGACGACGCCACCGCCGCCGCCGCCGGTATAGGTCCCGCCCCAATTGACGCCCAGGGACTGGGCGGCATTGGTGGTGATCTGCACAATGCGCGCTTCAATCAATACCTGTGGGACCGGACGATCGATTTTGGCGATCAGGTTTTTAATGTTGGTAATATCCTGCGGGGTGTCCCGCACCAGCAGGCTGTTGGTGCGGGTTACCACCGCTACCGAGCCGCGTGGGCCGAGCAGCGAGTTGCCAATAAGGCTGGAGCTCGGAATGCCCAATGCACTGGCCAGGGCGGCATTCTGGCTGGGATTCATGCGCATGCCGTTGTCGGCACCGGCAATTCCGGGCTGCTGGTTTTGATCAAAGCCCTGCAGGAGAGAGGCAATCTCTGAGGCTTTTGCATATTTGATCTGGATCAGTTCCGTCTCCAGTGGTTCAAGTTTGCGTTTGCTGGCAGCGGCCTTCAGTTGCGCCTCTTCCTGACTGGCAATCTGGTTAGCGGGAGCCACCCAGAGAATGTTGCCGATATGTTTTTCCGCCAGTCCCTGAGACTCCAGAATCACTTGCAGGGCTTCTTCCCACGGCTCGTTCTTCAGACGGAGGGAAAGGCTGCCGCTCACGTTGTTGGAGACGACGATGTTCTGGTGCGTGAAGTCGGCAATCACCTGCAGGGCATCGCGCACGCTGATGTTCTGAAAGTCCATACTGAGGCGTGCACCGGAGTCGGGATTGCTGCCGGTTTCGGTAGTTTTGGGATGTACATCAATCATGGTGCGCTGCCCCAGCTGATAAGCCGAGTATTCGTAAGGACCATGAATGGCAAAAACCAGTCGGGTGCTACGTCCCAGAGGATAGCTGTCCACATACTGAACCGGAGTACCGAACTGGCCGACCCCGAAACGGTGGGTGTAGCTGGAGGGAATGACCGTGTCTTTGAGGTCAACGACGAGGGCGCCATTCTGGCGGGTGACATTCATCTGCGGTTGTGGGCCGGAGATGGAAAGATTCAGTATCCCACCACCGTTCTTGCCACGCTTGAAATTCAGGTCGTTGATCTGGGTGCCCGCACTTTGGACAGGTACGGGCAGAGCAGGCGTCGCGGCGGCGTTGCTGGTGGGTACGCTCGCCGCACTCGGGGCGGACGGGGTCACCCCAACCCCACCCTTGCCCCGTTCCGCCACCAGGGCGAGGCGATAACCGCCCGGTGTCGGTGCTACCATGATCGCCTGCGGTGACTTTAGCAGCAGATCAAGTCTGGCGTTGTGCCCGATGTTTTCCGCGAGGACGTTCTCGATCGCGCCGCTGCTTGCGATAGTTCCTACCGAACTCATGAAATGCGCATTGTTGAAATCGATCCGCAACCGATAGCCACCGTCGAGGGTGTTGACATCATAAGCCGGTCGGCTGTTGCTGCGGATGAGGAGGGCCGTGCCATGTTGGTCCTGTACCGGAGTAACGCCGGTAATGAGACTTTCTGCCCAGGCGGCCCCTGAACTCAGGCAGAGCGCCGCCGCCATGACCGCAAGCGTCACTGGTCTCAGCACCAAGGGGTGGAGCTGCAGGCGCGGTACTGCAACACGGCGGGCGTGGCGGGCGGTAATGGATGCTGTGCTCATCTTTTCGCTATCCTCTGTATTCTTTGGGGTTAGGCAAGTCATGTTCAGTTGGCGTTTTGCATCTGCAAAACAGTCGGTTTTTTCTGGAATCCACCGAAGGCGTTGGGCAGGTATTGTTCGACGGTGACCGACCGTTTCGTCATGCCGTCATCAATGTTCACTATGCGACCATCATGGGTGCCAATGTAGCTGCCGATCGTCGCGCGATAGACTTTATGATCCGGCGTGCCAACCACAGCCCAGAGCCTGCCCTGATTGTCCCGGACAATACCGGTTATGCTCAGGCTGGACAGGGCATATTTTTCCAGCGGCTGGACAGGTCCATGGCTGACGGGACGTGGTCCGCTGCCGGCGGCAGCAGCCTCCTTGCGCAACAGAAGCTCAGAGAAGCTCGTGAAGGGGTCACGGTTGAGCGGATTTTCATAGGTTTTCGGCACGTAAGCGGCTGTCTTGGGCAGCGGCATAATGTGTGTGTTGGTTTTGGGGCCAGCGGCGACAAAAGCCCGAAGACTGCTGAGATTGTCGCTGTCTGAGCAAGCGCTCAACAGCGCCATGCTGGTAAGCATCATCAGGATGCTGAGAGAGCGTTTCATGGCTTGCCCCCTTTCCGGCTTTGACGATTTGCACGCTCACTGTCATCCAGATAGCGATAAGTGGTTGCTGTACACTGCATTACCAGTTTCTGGGCAGCCTGAGCCTTGGCCGCGCTGGTCGCACCCGCGTTAGGCATTCGGGCGATGTCGATATTGTTGATGGTCACAATGCGCGGCATAGCGGCGACTGCGGCAGCGAAGCGCCCGATGTCACTGTAGGTGCCGACCACCTTGAGCTTGACCGGGATTTCTGCATAGAAATTCTTGTTCACTTCTCCCGTAGGCTGGAACAGTTCGAAATCCAGCCCGCGGCTACGTCCGGCCAAGGTTACATCATCCAGCAATGAAGGGATCTGGGTACGATTGGGCAACTGCTGTAGAAAGTTTTGAAAACGCAGGTTCATTTCCTTGATCTGGGCTTGATAGGCGGGCAGAGAGGCAGCCAGCAATTGTTTTTGCCGCACCTGGAGCTTCAGACTGTCTTCCTGAGTTTTGAGTTGATGATACTGGTCGTTTTCGGGTGCAATGAACTCAAACCAGACCAGGATACCGAGTACCAGGACAATGATGGCGATGAGGATGAGCTTGGTTTTGATCGGCCAGCGGATGACATCATCCATTTGCAGGCTACGGAATTCATCAAAGGTCATGGCTGGGTATCCTTGTGCTGCGCGGATGCGCCACTTTTATTCGTGGTAGTCGCTGTGCGGATGCTCATCTGCAGCGTAAATTGTCCCACCTCCTCGTTGCCCAGCTTGGATTTGCTGATGATATTCAGTTCCGGTTTTGCAAAAATTTTTGAGGCTTCAATGTTGCGCATAAATGCCGCGACCTGATTGTTTGCCTGGGAATAACCATCCACCGTAATGGAATTACCCGTCTGCTGAAGCTTCGTCAGAAAGATCCCATCGGGAGTTGCCTGAGCCAGAGTGTTGAAGAGTCGCACCACCATATCCCGTCGGTCTTGCAGGTCGGTAATGATGCCCTCACGGGAAAGCAGTTCATCACGTTTTTTACGCAGATCGGCAATGGACGCGATTTTTTTGTCCAGTTGGGTGGTGACCCCTTGCAGATACTGCACTTTTTGCTGCTCAGCAGAGACCCGCGCACTGAAAATACTGTAGATACCATAATAGAGCAGAGCGGCAAGCAGCAGAATGCCGATAAGGGCTAACACTAATAGCTGACCGCGTTGTGCGCGCTGAGCCTCGCGATAGGGCAGCAGGTTAATGCGAATCATGCCGAAATCCTCCTGAGCGCCAGCCCACAGGCAACCGCCAGAGACGATCTGTCTGCATCCATAAAGCGACGGCTGATCTGGGGCGCCATTTCCATGCCTGCAAAAGGATCGGGCACGTAAACCGGAAAGCTCACAAGTTGGCGCAATTGCTCTGCAAGTTGCGGAATTTTAGCGCCGATACCAAAAAGGTGCACCGATCCTGCGGAAATATCCGGCATGCTGGCCTGAAAGAAATCAAGAGAACGAAACAGTTCCTGGGCCATACTCCGGGCGAAGGGGTTGAGTACATCACGCTCATATTCGGGAGGCAAACCACCGAAGCGCTCCATGCGTTGCGCGACATGGGTATCGAGGCTATAACGACGCTGTATTTCTTCAATCAGACGACCGAAGCCAAAATTATGCTCACGGGAGTAAACCGGATGCCCTTCCTGAAACACGTTGATATTTGTGGTGACACTACCTATTTCCACCAGAATGACCGCCCCGCCTGAGCTGTCGCGTGCCAGTGGCGATGCTTTGGTGAGGTGCTCATGTAATAACCAGAGTGCAAAGGGTTTGACATCAATAATTTTTGGTTTTAAGCCCACCTCTTCGAGGGCGCCAGCACGATCCTCAATGGCTTCTTTTTTGCACGCTACCAGCAGGACATGATTATAACCTTTTCTGACTTCATCGGGTCCAAGCACCGCGAAATCAAAATTGACGGCATCAATACTGTAGGGAATATATTGGCTGCTCTCAAAGCGAATCTGCTCTTCAATACCCACCTCATCCAGCTCAGCCGGAAGAGAAATGACCTTGACGATGGCCGTATTGGCCGGCAGGGCGGTTGCCACGGCCTTGGTGCGGATGCGGGATCGCTCCAGAATGGTGTGTAGCGCCCGGCTGACCGCTGTAGCGTCCTGGATGTCACGATCATTAACGGCGCCCGGCGGCAGCGCCTCGGAGTCCGCATGTTCGACGCGAATCTTCCCTCTGGACTGCGAGAGTTCAACGAGCTTGACTGCGTCCGGACTAATATCCAGGCCGAGCAAAGGAGGACTTGGTAAGCGCAGCACGTTTATTCCCTTTTATGAGCTGACGAATATTACATAAATTTGCTTTGCAGAAAACTCAACGGCACTTGCGCAACGCACGAATACTTTTGGCAACACGTGGGGGAAATTAGCAGCATTCCCGATTCTGTCAAGGCGCGCCGACCGAGAAATTGTTACCATAGGCGCGAAACCCGGTGGGGGTGGCATACCAACGCGACTTTTGGCGAGAGTAATTCTGGAGTTCCATGATTTTGACGGAAGCGGATGGTCATTGCCGGGATCTGGCGTGGATGACGCTGGCGCTGGATTATGCGGCGCGTGGCGCCGTCCAAGGCGAGGTTCCGGTGGGCGCAGTGTTGCTGGGTGCTGACGGCCATCTGCTGGCGGCGGCGCATAACACGCCTGTTCAGAGTCATGATCCCAGTGCCCATGCGGAAATGCTCGTGCTGCGTCAGGCAGCACTGGTTTTGCAGAATTATCGGCTAACGGGTGCTACCCTCTATGTCACGCTGGAGCCTTGCGTGATGTGTATTGGGGCGATGCTGCATGCGCGGGTTGCGCGTCTCGTCTATGCGGCGTCGGATCCTAAGACGGGCGCCGTGGAAAGTCTTTACCATCTCTTGGAGGATGACCGCTTTAACCATCGTATTGTGACGGAGGGGGGCGTGCTGGCCGCACCCTCCGCGACGTTATTAAGGAATTTTTTCCGGGCGAGGCGACGCGGAAAAGGGGCAGGAGAGGCCGATGTCGCCACGGCTGAAACGGGTGTCGAAACGGGGCAGAGGAGCGGTGATGCGGCATTGCAGTCATGAATGGCAGGTGAACAATGGTGGTCGCGGCCTATACGAACTCACGCAGAAATTGCAGGATTGGTTGCGGGAAGTTGATGCTCGGGTAGGATGGGCGAATCTCTTCGTGCCACACACTTCGGCCAGTTTATTACTGCAAGAAAATGCCGATCCGGATGTGCGGGCGGATATCCTGGATTATTTTGCGCGTTTGGTTCCGGATGGCGATCCCGGTTTTCGTCATCGCAACGAAGGACCTGATGATATGTCGGCGCACCTGCGCAGTGTGCTGACCCATAATAGCCTGATCATCCCCGTACGGGAGGGACGGGCGGCGCTGGGGGCCTGGCAGGGGGTTTTCCTTTTTGAACACCGGGTGCGGCCAGTCAGCCGCCAGGTGTTGGTCAGTTTTCAAGGGGTTATGGAGGAAGATTGATGTCTGAGTTCATGGCGTTATACAACGGAATGCTGCGCGGCATTCGTGCGTGGTCGCGTTGGGACGAGTTTCAGAAAACGCTCGCGGAACAGGCCGATAATGGTTGGTATGTGTACTTCGTCGGGGTAGATTTTCCGCAGGCGCCACTTGATGCCGTGACCTTTCGCAAAGTGCTGGACGCGATCGGCACCTTGCTGCATCACGATCATAAAGAGACATACCTGGGTATCGTCTATGTGGATGATTTTGAGCATCCGCGGCTGATCAAGATTTACGATCCCAATCATTTGGGGGCATCTTGTGGCAGCAGCGGAAAGGTGGTTCCAGCCGGCTGGATACTCTCGCGGGTACCTCCCGATCCTCTGGGGGAGTTTGTTGTGCCCGAAGGTCGCAAACGCTGGTGGCGGGAAATTTTTCAAAACTGATTGGGTTGGCATTGTCGCCAAGCCTTTTGTACCCTTGCGCGCACTAACTATCAGGAGAACCCATGGAAGCTGACCTGAAGCCCCTGGAATTCGAGGGTATTCGCCGCTTGCTCGAAAAGCTCTGTGCGACGCCCTTCGGGGCCGAGGCGGCGCGTAACCTCGCACCTGCCCCCACAGTGGGCGTCGCGCGCCAGTTGCAGGCGGCCATCACCGCCGCCCGTATTGGTCTGGAGTCGGGCGAAGGCCCGATTCTCCCGGAGTTGCCGGATGTGCGCGCCGCTATTCGCCAGGTGGCCTCTCCTGGTGCGGCGCTGGCGGGTACCGCCTTGCGTAATCTGGCGCTGGTGCTGCGGGTCGGTGTGCAATTGCGTCCTTATGTGGAGAAACGTCCTGCGCTGTTGCCCACCGGGGCAGCGCGGCTGGACGCGGCAGCGGACTTGCTACCCCAGATTGACGCTGTTCTCCTGCCCAACGGCAGCGTGCGCGAAGATGGTAATGATACCCTGCGCCAGTTGCATGCTGAGCTGAAGACGGAGCGCGAGCAGATTCAGAAAATCCTGCAGGGGCATCTGCGTGCGCCGGGAGCGAAGGTCCACTGGTCCGGCCAGCGCGCCTGCGTGCATTTGCCCGATGGGGCGGTGGACAAGATTCGCGGGGTACGGCGCGGTACCGGCCCAGGCGGACATGGCATTCTGGTGGAGCCGATGGAGATAGTAGCGGGTAATAACCATCTGGAGAAGCTCGCTGGCCGTATCGAACAGGAAAACCAGGCCATCCTCCGCGCCCTCAGTGATGCCGCGCGTGAGCGCCTGAGTGGCTTACAGCATTTGGTCGAGTCACTGACCTGGCTGGATCTGGCCATTGCTGGCGCGCAACTGTCCATCCATCTGCATGGCAAAGCGGCGGAGATGGTGGACGAGCCGGTGCTGGTACTGGAAGTGGCCTATCACCCGCAACTGGTCCTCGCTTATGCGGAGAAGCGGGGTCCGCAACCCAAAGCGCTATCCGTGCATATTGATGCCGAGTGCCCGATTCTGGTGGTGACTGGACCCAACAGCGGGGGCAAGAGTGTCTCTCTGAAGACGGTTGGATTGCTTACGGTAATGGCCCATTGCGGCTTGCATATCCCGGTAGAAGGGCGCGCTGTGGTTGGGAATTTCACGCATGTTTTTGTGGATATGGGTGATCCGCAAAGTGTCGCTTTTGAATTGTCTACCTATTCTGGTCATGTGGAAGTCCTGAAAAGACTACTTGCGGATGCCGATGATCATACCCTTATCCTGCTGGATGAGCTGGGTACCGGCACGGACCCGGAAGAGGGCGCAGCGCTGGCGATGGCCGTGCTTGATCATCTGGCGGGACGCGGGGTGCGGGGTATGGTGACTACCCATCTCACCCCGCTCAAGGCTTTTGCCGATACGCACGCTTGCCTGTGTAATGCCTCCATGCGCTTTGATCAGGAGCGCCTGGAGCCCACATATGAACTGCAGATTGGTGTGCCAGGACGTTCCCTGGGTCTGGTGATTGCGGCAAAACGCGGACTGCCGGAGGCTTTGGTCAGCAAGGCGCGCGCTTATCTGGAATACCTGCACAGCCACTAGGCCGGAAAATGTGCTGCTTACCGCGGTACCATAGATGACAAGCCGTATGTGCCAAGGCATTTTTATTTGACCTCACGGCAAAAAATGTCTAGCTTTTTGCGCTGATACTTTAATTCCCTGAGGAGTACGACGATGACGTCCCCGACGACTACGCAAAATCGCCCAAGTCCCAATCTGGTAGAAGAAGACCTGACGGGTGCGGAGATTGTGGTCCGTGCGTTGCGTGATGAAGGTGTGGAACATGTTTTCGGTTATCCGGGCGGTGCGGTGCTGTATATTTATGACAAGCTCGCACAGCAGGATGCCGTCAGGCATATTCTCGTGCGCCATGAGCAGGCGGCAGTGCATGCAGCAGATGCTTATTCCCGGGTCACTGGCAAGGTTGGTGTGGCGCTGGTCACCAGTGGCCCGGGTGCCACCAATGCGGTGACCGGCATTGCCACGGCGTATATGGACTCGGTGCCCATAGTTGTGATCACCGGGCAAGTGCCCGTTGCGCTCATCGGTAATGACGCCTTTCAGGAAGTGGACACGGTGGGTATTACGCGGCCCTGCACCAAGCATAATTTCTTGGTGAAGGATGTCCGCGATCTGGCGAGCACCCTGAAGACGGCTTTTTATCTGGCGGCGACGGGGCGGCCAGGCCCGGTGCTGGTGGACATCCCCAAGGATATTACCAGCCACAAAACCCACTATCACTACCCGGAAAAAATCAGTCTGCGGTCCTATAAACCGACGCTGAAAGGCCATCCGGGGCAGGTGCGTAAAGCCATGCAGCTCATTACCGGTGCGCAGCGACCGATGTTCTATACCGGCGGCGGCATTATCCTCGGTAACGCTTCCGGGGAACTGCGCAAGCTGGTGCGCACTCTGGGCGCGCCCATCACGAATACGCTCATGGGGTTGGGCGCTTACCCGGCGTCGGATCGCCAGTTTTTAGGGATGCTGGGTATGCACGGTACCTACGAAGCCAATATGGCGGTACAGCACTGTGATGTGCTGGTGGCCCTGGGTGCGCGTTTTGACGATCGCGTCACGGGCAACCTCGCCAAATTCGCGCCGCACGCCCGGATTGTGCATGTGGATGTTGATCCGTCTTCCATCTCCAAGAATGTGCGGGTGGATGTGCCCATCGTCGGCGATTTGCAGCAGGTACTGCTGGAGATGAATCAGATTCTGGCGGAAAATGGTCAGCGCAACGATTTGCAAGCCATGCAGGCGTGGTGGGCGCAGATTGAAGAATGGCGGCAGCGCGATTGTCTGCACTATAATCAGGACGATCGGATCATCAAGCCGCAGTTTGTGGTGCAGAAACTGTTCGAGCTTACCGGTGGTGACGCCATCGTCACCTCGGATGTGGGCCAACACCAGATGTGGGCCGCGCAATTCTATGGTTTCGACCAGCCACGTCGCTGGGTCAACAGTGGCGGATTGGGCACCATGGGCTTCGGGCTGCCAGCGGCCATGGGCGCGCAGGTCGCCGAACCGGATTCAACGGTGGTTTGTGTGACGGGAGATGGTAGCATCCAGATGAATATTCAGGAATTGTCCACCTGCCTGCAGTATAACCTGCCCGTCAAGGTGGCGTGTCTCAATAATCATTATCTGGGGATGGTGCGTCAGTGGCAGGAGTTCTTCTATGAGAATCGTTACGCCATGAGCTATGTGGATGCCTTGCCTGACTTCGTGAAATTGGCTGAAGCCTATGGCCATATTGGCCTGCGCGCGGATACCCCTGCTGATGTGGAACCGGTGATCCGTGAGGCACTGCGCCTTAAAGATCGCATGGTGTTCATGGATTTCCAGGTAGATCCGCAGGAAAATGTCTACCCCATGGTGCCTGCAGGTGCGGCCCTCTCTGAAATGATTCTGGTATAACCCATGCGCCATATCATCTCCATCTTGTTGGAAAATGAAGCGGGTGCCTTGTCACGAGTGGCAGGGCTGTTCTCGGCGCGCGGTTATAACATTGAGGCGATGACCGTCGCGCCGACTCACGATCCGAGTATTTCGCGGATGACGGTGGCGACGCGAGGCTCCGAGGAGATCATGGAGCAGGTCCTCAAGCAGCTGAATAAACTTGTGGAAGTCATACGCGTGCACGACTTGACTGAGGGCCCGCACATTGAGCGCGAGCTGATGCTGATCAAGGTTCATGCCGTAGGGCAGGACCGCGAGGAAGTCAAAAGGCTGTCGGATATTTTCCGGGGGCGCATCATCGACGTGACGGACCGCTCCTACACGATGGAGCTGACGGGTACCGGCGAGAAGCTGGATGCCTTTATCCATGCTCTGGACCCCGGTATGGTCATTGAAGTGGTACGCAGCGGTGCCAGCGCCATCAGTCGTGGCGCCAAGGCAATCTAATCCATAAATAAAGATTTACAATCACTTAACCAAATATAAAGAGGTTTTACATGAAGGTTTATTACGATAACGACGCTGATCTCGCCCTGATCCAGAAGAAGCAAGTGGCCATCATCGGTTACGGTTCCCAGGGACATGCCCACGCCTTGAACCTCAAGGATTCCGGCGTCAGCGTGGTCGTTGCTTTGCGCAAGGATTCTTCCTCCTGGGAGAAAGCCAGTAATGCCGGATTGGCCGTCAAGGAAGTTGCCGCAGCCGTGGCCGCAGCCGATGTGATCATGATCCTGACCCCCGATGAAGGCCAGGGCGCGCTGTATCGCGATGAAATCGCACCGAACATCAAGCAGGGTGCGGCGCTGGTGTTTGCCCATGGCTTTAACGTCCACTTTGGCCAGATTCATCCGCGTGCCGATCTGGACTGCTTCCTGGTGGCACCTAAGGGACCCGGTCATCTGGTGCGTTCTACCTACACGCAAGGTGGCGGTGTGCCCAGCCTGATCGCGGTACATCAGGATGCAAGCGGTAATGCCACCAATATTGCGCTGTCCTATGCTAAGGCCAACGGTGGTACCCGTGCCGGCGTGATCGAGACCAGCTTCCGGGAAGAAACCGAAACGGATTTGTTTGGTGAGCAAGCGGTGCTGTGTGGTGGCGCTACGGCGCTGGTGCAGGCAGGTTTTGAGACGCTGGTGGAAGCCGGTTATGCGCCAGAAATGGCCTATTTCGAGTGCATGCATGAACTGAAGCTGATTGTCGACCTCATGTACGAAGGCGGCATCAGCAATATGCGCTACTCCATTTCTAATACGGCGGAGTATGGTGACCTGACGCGCGGCCCGCGGATTGTAAATGCGGATACCAAGGCGGAGATGAAGAAGATCTTGACCGAAATTCAGAATGGTCAGTTTGCTAAAGAGTTTATTCTTGAGAATCAGGCGGGTAAGCCGACCATGCAGGCTATGCGCCGAATTGGGGCGGAACACCCCATTGAAGTGGTGGGCAACAAGCTGCGCTCGATGATGACCTGGATCGGCCAGAACCGGATCGTGGACCGTTCGCGCAACTAAAGTTTGCGACCGGGATTGGCGATAATCCGCATGGGGCGGGATGGCTGTGGGCAAAAAGTAATGTGCCTGTGGTGATTCCGCCCTTTTATCGTTGTCCGGCTCCTGATACGCTCCGCCCATGAAAACAGACTATCCTTATCCCTTACTGGCGCGCGAAGGCTGGCCTTTTTTGGCCTTGTTTTTGGGTGTCGCCATTGTGCTGCAGATATTTACGAATGGCTGGTGGGCTTCGCCGTTTTATCTGCTTTTTCTCTTCAGCCTCCAATTTTTCCGTGATCCGCGGCGTCCCCTGCCGGCGTTATCGGAAAAATCGGTGGTATGCCCCGCTGATGGCAAGGTGGTTGCTGTTGAGCAGGTTGACGACCCCTATCTTTCCCGTCCTGCGCTCAAGATCAGTATCTTTATGAATGTGTTTGATGTGCATGTGAATCGCATGCCGGTTAAGGGACAGGTGCAGAAGGCCTGGTATTTTCCGGGTAAATTCTTCAATGCCGCCCTCGACAAGGCTTCTTTGGAGAACGAACGCAATGTCCTTTGGGTGAAAACTGACGATGGCAGCGACGTGACTGTCGTACAGGTGGCAGGGCTGGTTGCGCGGCGTATTGTCTGTTATGTCGCGGCCGATAGCGGCGTGACCGCAGGACAGCGCTTCGGCTTTATCCGCTTTGGTTCGCGGGTAGATACCTACCTGCCGGTCAATGCCCAGCCCCTGGTGGCCGTAGGCGAGCGGGTGCGTGCGGGTGCCCAGTGTATTGCGACCTTGGGTGTCCACCAGCCATGAATCCCAGATATCCGCGCCGTGGGGTTTATGTCCTGCCCAATCTCTTTACCACGGCCAGCCTGTTTGCCGGTTTTTATTCCATCATCGCTTCCATCAACGGTCACTATCGGGTGGCCGCCATCGTCATTTTTATTGCCATGATTCTCGATGGTCTGGATGGGCGCGTGGCAAGGATGACCCATACGGAAAGCGCATTCGGCGCGGAATATGATTCATTGGCGGATGTGATTGCCTTTGGTATGGCGCCGGCCATTTTGGTATTTCTGTGGGGGCTGCAGGATTTCGGCAATCTCGGGTGGCTGGGGGCCTTTGTCTATACTGCCTGTGGCGCTCTGCGCCTGGCCCGCTTTAACACTCAGGTGCATAGCGCGTCCAAGCGCTACTTCCAAGGCTTGCCCATACCCACAGCGGCGGCCGTGCTGGCCAGTCTGGTCTGGGTGGCAGTAGGGGAGGGGTACCCCTGGCTGACACAGATGAGCGAGTATCTGGCGCTGGGACTGGTCTACGCGTTGGGCCTGTTGATGGTCAGTAATGTCCGCTTCCGCAGCTTCAAGGATTTTGACCTGCACGGGCGAGTGCCTTTTGCCTTAGCCATCTTTGTGGTGCTGGTTGTGGCCTTGGTCGCCGTGCATCCACCGCTGGTACTGTTTATCGCCGTGATTTCCTACGTGGTGGTGGGGTTGCTGTTGACCTTGTGGCAAATCCGCAGCCGCCGTATTCAGCGGCGGCGTGGTGGCCTTGGTCACTGACTTGCTGGCACCGTGGATGCGCCCCAATGCAGGGCGCGTAAGCGACTGAATTTTTTGTGCTGGTGTGCCTGCATGCGGATGAGAATGTCGTTCAGCGTATGCACAGCCTCGACCGCGTAAGGACCCTTGTTGAGCATCACGCACTCGGCGCGCACACCCATGGCTGCATCGGTGAATTCAGGCCGGGAGATGACGCCCTTTTTGGTGAGTTGTTCCAGCACCTGGGTGGCCCAGATGACGGGCAAGTGGGCTGCTTCCGCCAGCCAGAGAATCTCTTCCTGTACTTCCGCCAGTCGTTCAGGGCCCACTTCTACAGCCAGATCGCCGCGCGCGATCATTATGCCCATCGGTTGGCGTCCGAGAGCGGCCAGCAGTATCTCCGGTAGTTTGTGAAAGGCGCCAGCGGTTTCTATTTTCGCGATAACGCCCAGGTGTTCACCTTGCCGCTGACGCAGTGCTTCCAACATGCCACGCATGTGTTCGGCGTTCTCTACGAAAGAAAAACCGATGAGATCCGCCAAAGGAATAATGGTGTCCAGATCCTCCAGGTCTTTAGCACTGAGGGCGGGAAGATTCAGTGCTAGTCCGGGAAAATTGAGACCACGGCCTGCTTGCAGGCGGGCACCCCCTGGCTTGGTTTTGGTGATGCGCAGCAAGGCACCTTCAGGAGTCTGTTCCATGACCATGGCGGCAATTTTACCGTCGTCCATCCACACGGCCTGGCCGACGGGCAGTTGCGCAACGACTTCCGGGAGGGTGCAGGAGATGCGCGCCGGGCGACTCTTCTGTGCCGGTGCTCCGGGCCCTGGTTGGCTTTGCAGCAGGAGCTGATCGTCGACTTCCAGATGCAGAGGGAGTGCGCTTTGCGGAATGCCCACAAAGTGTCCCTGCACATGGCGGCGCCGCCGGCTTTGCCAGGGATTCCCTGCTGTGAAGTAGCAGCCCTGCATGGCCTGTAAGGTGATGATCTGACCTTCAATGCGTTCAACCACGAGTACGCGCTCTTTGCCGCGGGTATCGTGGCAGAGCAAGTCTTCGCCTTGCTGCGGCATGGCGCTGCCGGATGCCATAAGGAGCAGACAGTCTACCCCTGCGGGACTAAGCGCCATCTCCTTATGGCAGGCCAGCACGGTCATTTGTGCTGGCGTTTGCAGGCGACCGAGGCGGTCACGTTCAGGACTCAAATGGATTACTCCCGGAACTTCGGGAAGCGGGCCGGTGCGAATCTTGTGCCCGGCGAGGTCGGCGAGAATCCGGCAGGGCTGGCCAGTGTCCCGGCTCGCTGTGCGGACCTGCTCAGCCAATCGTTGCCATATGGCCGGGTCATCATGAGCGCAGTTAATACGCGCGATGTTCATGCCGGCAGTTAATAGGTTGCGGAAAAAATCGAAATCATCAACGCGATCACCGGATAGCGTCACCATGATGTGGGTGCTGCGTTGGTGGGGCGGACTACCGAGCAGGGCCAGCGTGTTGTTCGTAAGGGCCTGCTGGCCTTGCTCTCGCGTGATGGCCGTGGTTCCGCTGAAGTCGGCAGGCGGTATTTGCAGGGCGGCGCGTAATATCTGCAAGGTACACTGCACGCTGTCGAGTACATGGCTTTCTGCGCGGCCGAGAGAGGAGAGTCCGGCATCTGACAAGGCATCTTGCAGGAGACGCAAATCGATGTTACGCAGGGCCAGGTAGTGCAGCATGTTACGGATGCCGGGATGCCAGGGAAGGCTGGGGTCTTGCTGCTCCAAAAGAGTGAGTTGGGTTGCTTCACTTTGGACAATCCGCGTGTGAAGCCCTCCAAGGGCTTCCTGAAGGTCTTGCCATGCCTTATTCATGTGTTTCACCTGCTTGGTCATGTCCGAAGTTTAGCAGATGAATATTTCAGTACGATGACATCGGAACAGTATCTATCATCCGTACCATCATCACCGCAGACTCAATCGCCGCTTCTGCCACAGGGCGTAAAGGGCGGGAATTACCAGCAGCGCCAGTAACGCGGCGCTGAACATGCCGCCCACCATGGGGGCGGCGATGCGCTTCATCACATCGGCACCGGCACCATGACTGAACATGATGGGTAAGAGGCCACCCACCACCAGGGTAAAGGTCATGGCCAAAGGCCGCAGGCGCAGCATGGTCCCCTCAATGACGGTCAGCCGAAGGTCGTGCCAGTTCCGCAAGGTGTCACTGGCCTGCCGCCGGAGGAGGGCCTGGTCCAGGTAGAGAAGCATCACCACCCCGAATTCCGCCGCCACTCCCGCCAAGGCGATGAAACCCACCGCCACCGCCACCGAGAGCTTGTAATTCAGCCAATAGATGAGCCAGAAACCACCCACCAGAGACAGGGGCAAAGTCAGCAGGATGATGGTCACCTCCACCCAGTTTTTAAAATTGAAGTAGAGGAGCAGGGCGATCAGCAGAATGACGGCAGGAATGACCAGCTCCAGGCGTTTGGTGGTCTGCTGCATGATCTGATACTGGCCTACCCAGGAGACGGTATAACCGCCCGGTAGATTGACGGCTTTCGCAATGGCTGCTTTGGCACGGGGCACATAGGCACCGATGTTGGTGCCCGGTTTCAGGTCAATGTAGATCCAGCTGTTCAGACGACTGTTGTCGCTGGTGAGCATCGCTGGGCCCCCCTCGATGCGGAGATCGGCTACCTGGGCCAGGGGGATCTGGGCACCGTCGGGTGTAGCGATTCGGCTCTCCATCAGGGTGGACAGGGATTGGCGCAGTTCCCGGGGGTAACGGAGAACCACCGGGAAGCGTTCCAGCCCTTGTACCGCGGTGGTCAGGACCTTGCCACCGATGGCCGTTTCCACGAGACGGTTCACATCCGCCACCGAAAGACCGTAACGGGCTGCTTTGCGGCGATCAGTGTGCACGACGATATATCGGCCGCCAGTAACCCGTGCCGCGTAGGCACTCTGGGTGCCGGATATTTTCTGCAAAGCCGTTTGGAGTTCCTGGCCCAGGCGGTTCAGGGTATCGAGATCCGGACCCGTCACTTTGATGCCAAGGGGGGTCGTCAACCCGGTGGTGACCATATCCACCCGGTTCTTGATCGGCTGCGTCCACACATTGGACAGGCCAGGAATGCGCAAGGCCTCATTCATCTTGTTCTGCAGCTTGTGTATCGTCATCCCGACGGGCCACTGATCCGGTTCTTTGAGCGTGACGGTGGTATCAAACATTGATAAGGGTGCCTGATCGGTCGCTGTCTGGGCCCTGCCCGCCTGACCGAAAACCGTTTTCACCTCGGGGAAGGTCTTGAGGATGCGGTCCGTCTGCTGCAAAACCATGGCCGCCTCACCGATGGAGACGGCGGGGTCCTGAAATATCGGCATGTAGAGCAGCGTCCCTTCGTTCAGGGGGGGCATAAACTCCGATCCCAGACGGTTCCAGGGGTAAAAGAGGGTGGCCGTGAGCAGCAGGGCAAGGATCAAAATAATCCAGGGCGCGCGCAGGACAGTGTGGATGAGCGGACGGTAGAGGAAAGCCAGGACCCGATTCAGGGGGTTTTTGTTTTCAGGGCGGATGCGGCCGCGGATGAACCAGGCCATCAAAATGGGCACCAGGGTGACCGAGAGCACGGCGGCGGCGGCCACGGAAAAGGTCTTGGTGAAGGCGAGCGGCGCGAAGAGCTTGCCCTCTTCGCCGCCCAGGGCGAAGACCGGCAGGAAGGAAACGGCGATGATGATCAGCGAGAAGAACAGTGCCGGACCGACCTCCGCCGCCGCCGCCATCGCCGCCGCCCAGGGGTCGACGCCGGGGTTGTGTTCCAAATGCTTGTGCATATTCTCGATCATGACCACGGGGGCATCCATCATCACGCCGATGGCAATGGCGATGCCGCCCAGGGACATGATGTTGGCGGGGATGCCCATGGCCCACATGATGAGGATGGCGGCCAGTATGCCCAGCGGCAGAGCGACGAGGGCGACCAGCGCCGAACGCGCGCGCAGCAGGAAGAGCAGGGAGATGAGTGCCACTGCCAGGGATTCTTCCAGCAGCTTGCCGGTCAGGGTGTCAATGCTGTGCCGGATAAGCGGGGCTTGGCTATAGGTAGTGACGACCTGCACGCCCTTGGGCAGGGAGGGCTGGAGTTCCTTGAGCTTGCGCTCAATCTGGTGGATGAGGGCATAGGCGTTGCCACCCTGGTTCATCATCACGATACCGCCCACCACCTGACCTTTACCGTCGAGTTCGGCGACACCGTTGGGCAATTGTGGACCCAACTGCACCCGGGCCACCTCCCGCAGCGTAATGGGCACATCGTTGCGTACGGCCAGCGACGCATCTTGCAGATCTTTCAGGGAATGGATATAGCCCGAGGTGCGGACGATATAACTGGCGTCTCCCATGTCCACCACCGAGCCGCTGGTCTCCCCGTTAGCCGCCCGGATGGCGGTCTCCACTTCCGGCAGGGTCAGGTGGTAGGCGAGGAGTTTCTGCGGATCCACCACCACCTGGTACTCCTGCACCATGCCCCCTAGCGTGGCCACCTCTGCAACGCCGGAGATGCCCTGCAGCTCGTACTTGAGAAACCAGTTTTGCAAGGTGGTGAGTTGAGCCAGATTCAAGGTCCCGCCGGGGTCGCTGAGGGCGTACTCGAAGATCCAGTCCACCCCCGAACTGTTCGGCCCCAGGGCCGGGGTGATCCCCGGCGGCAGCTTGGACTGCACCTGGCTCAGGTATTGGAGTACCAGATTGCGGGCCTGATAGATGCTGGTGCCCCCCTTGAAGAGGACGTAGACATAGGAGTCCCCGAACATGGAGTAGCCGCGCACGGCTTGGGCACCGGGTACCTCCTGCAGGGTGGTCTCCAGGGGGTAGGTCACCTGATCCTGAACAATCTGCGGAGCCTGACCAGGGTAGGAGGTCTTGACGATGACCTGGGTGGGCGAAATGTCGGGGATAGCCTCCAGGGGGATATCGATCATCGCCAACAGACCGCTGGCAATCAGCACCAAGGCGGCGATCACGACCAGTGCGCGGTTTGCCATACACCATCGCATGAGTGCTCTAATCATGAGACTGCCCTCCTGGACCCATATCCATCCCGGCCATGGCGCTCTTGGTGGACGCCGTGTTACCCCCTAACATACGGGCCTTGACGGACTGGAACCGGGATTCGGAATAGAGCAGGAACTGGGCGCTTTCCACTACCCGGTCACCCGTTTTGAGTCCCTTGTCGATGGCTACCCAACCGTCGGCCTCCGCCCCTAGAGCGACCTGTACCGGCAGGAAGTGTCCTTGGCCCTCGCCCAGCATCACGTAATCTCTCTGACCGGTACGCAGTACGGCACTGCTGGGCACCGCCAGAGTCTCCGCAGCGCTGGCCAG
>JAAOMR010000507.1 GCA_018853935.1 Acidithiobacillus ferrivorans | reverse complement strand
TGAGGGGTGGTGGTAGTCGGCATCGTGGCGTCTTCGGGCTTCGGTGATGCATCGATCGGCAAGGCGACTGGTGCGCGCATTTCTGCAGGCGGGGCCGGTTTCGACCGTGGGGCTAAGAGTGACGTATCAAGATTGATACCTGCCAATAATGACTTTTGCATAACTCACCTCATAAGGTTGTGAATAGCCAATTGCAGGTAGGTATAGCGGCGCTTTGGTGGTATAGCTATTTAGTGACCAGTAACCGTTACTGTCATCAATCCGTATAGTGGTGGCGGCTTAAATGCAACCCTGATCGGCACCATCTATTTTGGTGACTGAGATTTATATGGCGAATCTTAGCGCCACCACTTAATATGGTTACGGCAGCTGAAAATATGATAGTTATCGTCACCATTTAATTTGGTAATCATACCCAGAAGCACTTTAGCTAGCGTTACTTAATATTTAATTGTTAGCAACTAAATAGGATAAGGGGAACGCCAGATAAAGGTCATGTTGTCTTGCTATAGCTTTTTATTGACGATCCAATTAATTTACCAAAGCCGACTCACCATGCTTATTGGCCTGCCTTTGTCTTACAGAAACGACGCGCGTCACAACCGTTCAGCGGCAAAAGGTGTTCCACGACCAGCCCCGAGGGATCTGGGGTCAGGAAGAATAAGGTCACGAGGCCTGCGAAACCATATTTCCGATGGGATTCGTGTTTGGGGCTGATCCGCGTCGGAACTAAAGCCGATGGCTCGCCTACACCGCCAAGAAATCACGATGTTGACATGCTACACCTTTATGACGGACAATCGTGCTGTAGTGATCTGTTCATATATGGAAATCGACTGGTTACGCTTAGCAATAAGATGGCCAGTCACTAAATCAAACCAAATGGATGCCCAGACAAGATACGCCAAAGCTCGTGCCTTTGAGAAAAAGCTTTCACGAGCCAAACGGAAACGTGCCATTGCAGCACTAGGCTTCTGGTTGCATCAAAATTATCCAAAAGTATTCCACAAAATCAGACCTCGCCCTTTGGCACTTGGCATAGAGCATGAAATCTATGCACAGACGGAAGGCAAGGTTTCTTTGCGTACTATTCGCCTCTTCCTTTTCGGATGGGTCAAAAAAAAGATTTATCTGGAAGCCATAATAGAGCATAGATTCCGGGTCCACCTCAACGGTAGTGGTTCGGAATTCATCGGCAGACAGCAAAAGAAAATGGCACAGACACAGCTCAAACAAGGCAGCATTCGTGAATGAAAAACCCTTCATTAACTTGGGCTCATGATAGGTTGTCGAAGTGTTTCCAAAGCTAATCGACGCGCACCAATTTTCAGCGCAGATGCAAACTGATCACGGATCCCATAAAAATCTGGAACTCGCACCACGCCAAATCCATTGCCACCTGCATCTCTAAACATTAAAAAAGGGTCTGGTTGCAGAAAGCCGTCGTTTGCACCAACTTCTCAGATAGAAAACTATGGCAATGTGCCATACATAGGAATTGTTTGCATCACCAAATGCTGGCTTCTCGGAATCCAATATCATCTATGAAATCCACCATTAAAAAAGGGGACTCTATGAGCCCCCTTGAATTTGCTGATTTATTAAGACTTACGGCATTGTCACACTGTTGAAGACATTTGCCGTGTTGGTTCCACCAACCAACGTCGTGGTGAATACACTGTTCTTATAGGTAAGACCATAAGCCGCGTCAGGTGCAGAATATCCTGGGTTCAGCGTATTATAGGTTGTCGCCAATCCCGTACCGCTGGCAAAGTTGATCCATGCATTGGTGTTGGTAATGATCGGACTCGTGGCCGTACCAAAACCACCCAAAGTATTATCCGTCAGGAAGCTGATGCCGCCGTTACCAAGAATCTGGCTCGTGACGTCGTTGGCCAATTCGCCAGACAGGGTGATGTTTGCTGTGCTGGCGCTATTCAGCGTAAAGCTGCTGTTACTCAGCGTCTTCAC
The DNA here is from genome assembly GCA_018853935.1 of Acidithiobacillus ferrivorans. GTDB lineage: Bacteria > Pseudomonadota > Gammaproteobacteria > Acidithiobacillales > Acidithiobacillaceae > Acidithiobacillus > Acidithiobacillus ferrivorans. Next base: position 4,875 of record JAAOMR010000507.1, on the reverse strand, counting down.
ATTGGCAAAACGCAGCTGACCGGGGAAGTAGAAACCAGCACTTCCAGTTCCAAGTGCAATGCTACCAGTCGCCTGCAAGGTCAACGCACCAAACGGATAGCTGGTCACGTTGTTACCGTTTGCGGTGGTAGTAGACACAGGGGATGCAGCACTACCAACCGTGGTGAACGTGGAACCACTCCATGTACCATTCACGATAGCAGCAGACCCAGATACACCAAGATTGATGTACTGCACTGCAGTACCAGCATTTGCGGCATCCAACTGAATGGTAGCGGTACCACCATTTGCATTCACGGGTACATACTTGGCGTAATTGATCGCCGCTGCAGTGGCGCCGTGCTGATTTACGACATTGCCGTAGACATCAAGCGTCAAGGTTCCAGACGAGGACAGATTGAAGCCACCCATCGTATTCGCACCGGCCATGATGTTGCCCGCTGTGACGATGATGGTGGATGAACCACTATTACCCAACTGACCAGCCAAAACCAAGTTGCCTGTGCTTCCGGCGTTTACATCGGTCGTTGCTCCTGCAAGGGTAGTACCGCCCCACAAGGTGACGTTGCCGCTGGCTGCGGTGACATCCACAGCAGCTGCGCCGATCAAGCCACCCGCAGAGACCTGAACGCTGTTACCGGACAGAGCAGCAGCGCCACTGTTATACAACATCGTACCCAAGTTCAAAGCGCCGCCAGAAGCTGTCAGCGTAACACCGCCAAGAACGTTAGTTGCGCTTAGTGCTACAGGCGCGGCAATCGTTCCAGTATTCACCGTACCATCCAGGGTGACATTACCGGCAGATGCAACTGCAGACAAGCTACCACCAGAAGCAGCAAAGTTAAGCGTACCGGTATTGCTGATGTTGCCGGATGAAGCAGACATATACAAAGTGCTTGCATGACCAATGTTTTCTATGGTCCCGGTATTGATGATGCCAGCGCCGGAAGTGGCAGTAGCAGACAACACGACAGCCGCAGATCCGGTAGCGTCAATCGTCCCATTGTTCGTAATGGTGCCCGCTGTGGCTAGCAGATTGTACCCGGTATCCTTACCATTGTTGGTTATGCTGGCAGCTGTAAGGCCATGAGTTGACTGCTCCAGCGTTCCATTATTGGTAGCCGCACCGCTTACAGTTAAACCCGCCCCTAAGGTCGCGGTGCCGTTGTTGGTGAACGAACCGCCAATGGTTATTCCAGTTGCAGAAATTGTTGCAGAACCGCTGTTAACCAGGTTTCCGTTGACTGCAGCAAGGGTCACATCCATGGCTGTGCCAGTCAGGTTTACATTACCTGCCGCGTATACAGTCGGAATGGCAGTGGCAGTGGTATATGCGCCTGACAGATTTGCTACTGCCGAGCTATCGGACACATAAGTAGATTGCGTACCTATAGTAGAAATCGCCCCAAGCGGCGAAGCGGTAAAGCTGAAGCCGCTAACTACGGATTCAGTAGTAGTACCTGTATTGGCTACTGACCCCACATTGACATTGCCGTTACCCGCCACCAACAGATATCCAGCGGCATTAACGGTTCCGCTTGCAATGGACACAGCGCCTGTATCGGTCATAGAAGATGCAATAGTACCACCAGCAAAGCTCGTTTCACTCACTTTCTCGCCAATGAAACCGCCGCCAGCAGGTAAGTTGATAGTTGCACTCGCGCCTACGATGACGCCATTAGCATTTGCTACGAAGAGTGAAGGGGCATCACCGGCAGCCCCAGCAGCAGTAAGCGTACCGTAGATCTGCGAAGGATTACCGGTCTGGTCGGAAATCAGCACCGACGCGGTGGCGGCGGTGGCGGCGTTTGTCACCGTCAGAGCTGCACCGGTACCAATGTCAAAACCGGCATTCGAGGTGATGCCCGCGGGGGCAGCAACAGTTCCGCCGGTCAGTGCGGTTCCGCCCCACTGCATAACAGTGGCTCCTGCGGAAACGGTAATGGTAGCGGCAGTCGCCGAACCTGTCGTGTAGGTTGGTGTGGCGGGAGCACTGTTGTTGAAGCTAAACGATCCCGGCAAGGTGCCGGTTGCAGGCGCTGTAATAGTCGCCATCGCTACAGGCGCAGACAGCGCCAACAATACAGCACCGACCAGCGGGCTGACTTTCAAAATATGTTTCTTGTTCATTTGTTGTTTCCCCTATTCAGGATGAAAGTTTTACTTCAAGGCCTCGAAGAATGACCGAAATGGCCATCCACCACATACCGCGCCTGGAATCATCCCCAGCACGGCGCCGTGCCGATATCAAACGACGGCATGCGGTCTTCACCCCTCTCTATAGTGTCTGAGAGGTACTGCTTTACACGCCCAATGGCATGCAAGAACAATGCGTTAACCTTCTGGTACGGATTCATCCGTTCCCCTTTGGTCTAAACTGCGAGAGTGTTATAGCATTAGCTGTGACGGCGTGTCAAAGTCGCAACAAGAGTAAATGCCAGCCTGTCGCTGACTCTCAGATATAAACAGGGTCTAAATTCGCGGTGTGCCACACACGGCTGTGGACCAAACACCAAACCTGATAAGTTTGTGCTTATATACTCATCCAACACCTTGCCAGCGTGATGCAGATCCTATTTCCTGGCCAGACTTTATTTGCGCCCTTGCCACTGGCGGGTTATGTCAGAAAACGCCTGCTCCTCGTATTTTCGCCGGGGCTACAACCGGGCGTCTGCAGCCGCTCAACTTGGGCAAAATTTGGGCGCAGGAAATTTCACCCAAAAATGCCGTAACTGTTCATCAGCAGTCAGCGGGTATATAGTCCGCATTTTAGCCCCAATCTGTGCCCAAATTTTGCCCAAACGAAGTCGGGAATTTGCGGGAATGAGCGGGAATGGCAGGTTGGGCAAATGGTTGAAAAAGTTGGGCAAACAGGTGCAAATGATTGTTTTAAAAGGGGCTTTTATCGGACTGAAAATCCTCGTGTCAGCGGTTCGATTCCGTTTCTGGGCACCATATAAATTCAGACCTTGACAATCTCAGGTTAGAGATACTCAGTATAATGGCAAATCGTGTCGAAATGATTTCTGTCATGGCCACCATCGTCAATACCTTTGCGGGACTTGGAAAGCACTGATCCGCACCTTTCGCGGCAAACCGAAACCGTCCCGGCCAAAATTCGTCAGCGAATGATTTTACGTCTTCTGCCCAATCACGACCTGGCAGCGCGCCGGTGTGCCAGAACGGCCAGGGGTCGAGTCCTGCTGGCCGGGCATAAAGCAGTGCATGCCCTGGGACGAGAAATCCTTCAGGGGCAAAACGGCGGGAAGCGCGTGGAACTCCATCGGTCAGTTGCATGTGTATGGCCACCTTCAGGGCGGGCCGTGGCAGGCGGTGAAGACCATGCGGAATAGCACAGCATGACGGAGGTCCCGAACGCGTTACATTGACCAGATCTAGACTTGTGCCATGAATTATTTTTATAATGGATCTAAAGGGGTGGCTCTGTTTACTGGGAGGGAATGTGGGAAAAATCGCAAAGCTACATGGACAACATCAATATAGGCTGGTCATCGCTCGTGCGGTTCTGGCGGTAAGTATTTGTCTGGGCGGGATCGAGGTGGCATTCGCTTTTGGCGGCGAATTCCCGTCGAAGGTTCCGGTGCCGGCAAACAACCCGATGACACCCGCAAAAATCGCTCTTGGTAAGCAACTGTTTTTTGATCCACGACTATCCCTTACCGGCGATGTATCCTGTGAAACCTGTCACAACGTCATGGGCAATGGCAGTGACGGTTTGCCCCTTGCGTTCGGGGTGCTTGGCCGGGTGGACACGCCTCGCCATGCGCCATCGGTCTTTAATGCCGCTTTCAATACCGTGCAGTTCTGGGATGGTCGTGCCAATAGCCTGGAGGCCCAGGCCAAAGGTCCCATCCTCAACCATGTGGAAATGGGAATGCCCAATGCAGCGGACCTGGTCAGACGCTTGCAAGAGATACCTGGCTATCGCGATGAATTTCGTAATGTGTTCGGCGACAAAGATCCTATCACCTTCGAGCACGTTGCACAGGCTATCGCCACTTATGAACGTACATTGGTAACACCAGGCAGTCCGTATGATCGTTACGTCAAAGGCGATAAAGCGGCGCTTAGCAGCAGCGCCATAGCCGGGATGAAAACAATCCGGTCGTTCGGATGTGAGGCGTGCCATGCCGGACCGATGTTCGACAATCCCGGTACGCCCATGGGAACTGGATGGTTCCAGAAATTCCCGGTGCAACCGCACAATCCGGTCTGTGCCAAATACGTACAGAAATATCATCTCATGGATGATCCAGGCCGTTTCGACGTGACCCACAAAGCGGCAGACATGCATGTATTCAAGGTTCCCAGTTGGCGCAATGTTGCCCTGGAAGCGCCCTATTTCCACAATGGTTCCGTGGGGACTCTGCAGACTGCAGTGCGGGTCATGGCAGCTTGCCAATTGGGTCTGACGGTCACGAATAAGCAGGTGAGCGATATTGTTTCCTTTTTGGACAGCCTCACCGGCAAGTTTCCCAAAGAAACCATGCCAACCCTTCCAGAGACGCCTAACACCACCATTATGATGAATGTTTCTCGCTTGGAAAAAGTTGCAGTGAAAAATGCGAAGAAGTAAATTTTACTCGGTGCTCGGCAACTCTCATCGGTTAGAGAACAACCAATGGTACGGATAACATATTAGCACTTACCCATGTGCGAATTAATCAGAGGATCACTCTTTGACCAAGCAGTCTACTAACAGTGTTGCAGAACCGTCACGAATCAGTTTGGTAGTAAATTTTCTTGGTTCAATGCGGTTGGCTGTTAGTCTGCTGGTGTTATTGGCCATTGCCTCTGTTATCGGGACCGTTCTCAACCAGCAACAACCCTACGAGGACTATGCGTTAAAGTTTG
>JAAOMR010000506.1 GCA_018853935.1 Acidithiobacillus ferrivorans | reverse complement strand
CTGTTGAGGCTGTTGAGGCTGTTGAGGCTGTTGAGGCTGTTGAGGCTGTTGAGGCGAAGCAAAAAATACCGGAGGTCAAAGCGGTAGCTCTCTTTATCTTGCACTAAACTCTTAAAAGCTTCCTTACTATAATTTGAACTATGTAATCAATCACTTCCGTTTTTTTTTTGAGAGCCCATAGGTGCTTAAATGTAATAATGTATTACATTTTGAAACGCCACCAGGAATGTAATAATGTATTACATTTTGAAGCCAAAAAATGTAATAATGTGTTACATTTTAGACTGTGAATACCTGCTGCAAACCATTCGCTGGTTATTTGTTTTCCATACTACTATCAACATGTTAGCTTTGTGAATGTTATAATGTATTACATTGTTACATTGTGAAATTGACCACCTCGGCGCAGCGCTTGCCATGACTTTTCCATTTCTGCTGACCTGTAAGCACTTGGACACCAAATATTATGATGCCTGTGTTAGTTACAGTGCAATCAATGACTTAGACACATTGGAGCCATCAAAATGTAATACATTATTACATTTTTTAGCCTGCTGCTGGATGTAATAATGTATTACATTTGAGGCCGCCATATCCCCTATTTAGCCACCTGTTAGCTATGAGTTTACAGTATTATTATCAATGTGTTAGCAGTGTGAATGTAATAATGTATTACATTTTACCAATGAGTATCTGTAGGCATTTCCAAATACACCGCCCATTGCCATCCACCACCGGTGACCATTTATACCTATGCAGGGCATCAGAGGCCATTAATCTTTTTGTTTTATTATCAGTGTGTTAGTGGTGTTAATGTAATAATGTAATAATGTAATAATGTAATAATGTATTACATTTTCCATCGGAATGCGCCCTTTGGCAGGCAGTGCTAGTTTTCGCATTGTCCTTCATAATCAGCCGGTTGAACCACTGAATGTGATAATGTGATATTGTGATATTGTGTTACATTTGACCACTTTCCGGGTAAACTCTTTGTTTATCGGTGATTTTCACGGCGCTGGGCTTCGATAAGTGCCACCAGTTGGTCCTTGCCGATCCACCGGATCAGATATTCCTTGCCAGGCACGGCGCCCCGCAGCTTCACCGTGCCGTCGGGCCATTCCTCAATGGGATCCGCATGCATAAGGGCGGTGTGCCCATTGTAGCCATCTGGGACTACCACGGTCTGCTGAGTCATAACTGCACCCCCCTTTCGGGCGTCGCCAGCTTACGAAAGGCCACCCTGGATAAAGACAGCGGCGTGCCTTTAGCCCAGCCAGGGGCAGGCTCAGTCTCGAAATGGACCGTCTTCCGGTCTATGTCGGTGACCACCACCCGGTAGCCAAGCGTCCGATCTTCCGGGCGCAGGGTGTTGGGTAGGATGTACCATGTGCCAATCTGGATTTTCATTGTTGGAACCCCCTTGTTGGGGCTGGACCACCCAGCCCCTCTACCCTTGGATTTGCCGAGACATTATGCCTACACTGGGTGTTAGAGGCCATTAATCTTTTTGTTTTATTATCAGCGTATTAGCGGTGTGAATGTAATACATTATTACATTTCTGGCACCCAGTCACCAACCATTTTTGAATGTAATAATGTGTTACATTTGGGTGGCACAGACCCATGCTGGTATTCATGTAATCATACGTTTTCAGCATTATAATCAGCACGTTATAAATTTCGATGTAATAATGTATTACATTTCTGGCACCCAGTCACC
>JAAOMR010000505.1 GCA_018853935.1 Acidithiobacillus ferrivorans | reverse complement strand
TCTTTTGCGAAATTGAAATCCACCATTTCTCCGGCCTTGTAGCCGTTGAGCATAGCCGTGTTCTGGAGCAGGAAATTCATTGACATACTGGGCCAGCCAAGAGCCTTGACGGGGCCCATGGCGACATTGACCGTGTTCGCATCAGGAGTGATGCCGTTGATTTTGCCCTGCCCCATGAAGGTCTGGGCCTTGGTTTCATGGCCCGACACGGTGCCCAGGTTGTCCGTGGCCGCATATGCCGGAAGCGTGACAGCCGCCGAACACGCCAGGATGAGGTTGAAATAAAAACGTTTCATGTTTGTCTCCTTGCTGTTAGTGAACTGTTCGTTTGTGTCAGGGCGACGGGGTTTTTCCAAGGGATGGCGTCTAGCAACTAAACCACCTCCACCATGGGAGAATAGGCTGGGAGCGCCCCATCCGTGGTGAGGAGGCGTAATCTATCGGTGAGGCATTGGGCTACCAGCATTCTGTCGAATGGGTCCCGGTGAATAAGGGGGAGCCCCAACAACCGGAAAATATGGGCCGGGGCAAGGTCCAGCCGAACAAAGCCGGTTTCCACGGCCAAGGCGTTGACGTTTTCCGGCGCGAAATCGAACTCATC
>JAAOMR010000504.1 GCA_018853935.1 Acidithiobacillus ferrivorans | reverse complement strand
GATTCCTGCATCCTGCTCCAGTACATCCAGTTCATAACCCCGTTCGCGCAGCATTTCGGTGCGGGCGCGCTCCATGAAGCGTAAGTAGTTGGCATGGTACACCACCCCGCCATGATCCGTATCTTCATAATAAACGCGAACGTGGAAAATGCTGATGGGATCGTTAGCCAGCATTGAAAAATCCCCCGGGTTCCTTGGGGGCCGCCAGGCCGAGGGCGAGATAGCTGAGTTCCGTTGCGCAGCGTCCGCGCGGGGTGCGAATCAGATAACCGCGCTGAATCAGAAAGGGTTCCAGCACATCTTCGATGGTGCCGCGCTCCTCGCCAATGGCTGCCGCCAGACTCTCCACCCCTACCGGCCCGCCTGCAAAGCGCGCGATAACGGCCTGGAGCAACTTGCGATCCTGGCCATCAAAACCGTGCTGGTCCACCTCCATGAGGGTCAGGGCGGCCTGCGCCGTCGCTACATCAATTTCACCGTTACCGCGTACCTGGGCATAATCCCGCACCCGGCGTAGCAGGCGGTTGGCGATGCGCGGCGTGCCGCGCGCGCGCCGCGCGATCTCCTGCGCACCCTCCAGGGCTTGCGGCGTGCCAAGAATCTGGGCGGAACGGGTGACGATCTGCGTCAATTCGGCGTCACTGTAGAATTCCAGATGAAAACTGATGCCGAAGCGATCTCTTAACGGCGAGGTCAGCAGCCCGGCACGGGTGGTGGCACCAATCAGGGTGAAGGGTGGCAGGCTGATTTTGATGGAGCGCGCCGCGGGTCCTTCGCCGATGAGGATGTCCAGCTCGTAGTCTTCCAGCGCCGGGTAGAGGATTTCTTCCACCACCGGACTGAGGCGGTGAATCTCGTCGACAAAGAGCACGTCGTGGGGCTGGAGGTTGGTGAGGATGGCGGCCAGATCACCCGGCTTGTCGAGCACCGGGCCAGAAGTGACCTTGAGGCCCGCACCCATCTCCTGAGCGATGATATGGGCCAGGGTGGTTTTGCCGAGGCCGGGTGGCCCGAAGAGCAGCACATGATCCAGTGCTTCGCTGCGACCTTTCGCCGCATCAATATACAGACCCAGAGATTCACGCAGTTTGGCTTGTCCGAGGTACTCCGCCAGCCGCCGCGGACGCAGGGCGTGATCCACCGCATCATTGTGGGCTTCCTGGGGGTCGAGAGGGCCTCTATCCATCATTCTGATCTGACCATTGGCGCGCTGGTGGGTTCCAAAAAATCAATGACGTGACAAATTTTGCAGCGACTGACGGATAAGGTCTTCCAAACCCAGACCTTCCGCCAGACCGGCTATGGCCTGGCTCGCCTGCGCAGGCTTATAACCTAAAGTCAGCAGTGCGGCAATGGCTTCCTGACGGGGGTCGCCGCTAGCGGTGCTGCCTACAGGTCCCGGCGCGATGCCCCCCATCTTGTCACGCAGTTCCACCACCAGCCGTTCGGCGGTTTTCTGGCCGATGCCGGGGATAGCGGTGAGTTGCGCAGTGTTACCTTCGGCCACGGCCTGACTGAGCCGCTCCGCAGACAGACCGGAAAGGCAGGCCAGCGCCACCTTGCCACCGATGCCGTTGACCCGGATCAGCAGGCGAAACGTATCGCGCTCCGCTACCGTCATGAAGCCATAGAGTAAATGGGCATCTTCGCGAATGGTGAGGTGGGTATGCACGGTCAGCGCTGCACCTTCGGCGGGCATCTGATAAAAGCCAGACAGGGGCATCTCCAGTTCATAGCCAACGCCCTGCACATTGAGCCAGAGCCAGGGCGGACGCCGCTGCAAGATGGTGCCGGTAAGCGAGGTGATCATGACGGGTGGTCCCTTCGGTCGTGACGCGGTTCAGCGGCTGGCAGCCAGCTGCCAGCGTTGCTGGGTGCTGGCATGATGGGCATGACAAATGGCGCAGGCCAGGGCATCGGCAGCATCGGCCTGCGGGTTTTCGCTCAGTTTGAGGAGCCAGCGGACCATGCTCTGTACCTGTTCCTTGGCCGCATGGCCACCACCGACGGCGGCTTTTTTGATCTGCAGTGCCGTGTATTCATGTACGGGCAACCCGGCTTCGAGCAAAGCGACCAGCGCCGCCCCGCGCGCCTGCCCCAGCTTGAGAGCAGAGTCGGCATTGCGCGCCATGAACACCTGCTCAATGGCCGCCACGTTCGGCTGAGTGTCGCCAATAACCTGTTTCAGTTCGTGATAGATGGCGCCAATGCGTTCCAGAAAGGGCTGCCCGGACACATTTAGACAACCATGGGCGATATGCCGGAGCTGGCCAGACGCGTCAGACTCAATAATGCCGTAGCCGGTGCGCAAAGAACCGGGATCAATACCGATGATCCGCACTGCGGCTTTGGGCAGGGGTGCCGGCGACGTTCCGGCATTCAGCATGGCCGCAGACTCCGCCAAAAGCGCCATCGCGGGTTCAGGATGCCGCTTCCAGACGGGCCATTTCCTCGTCACTGATCTCGTAGTTGGCATAGACGTTCTGCACGTCATCATTTTCTTCGAGGAAATCGATGAGCCGCAGCAATTTCTCCGCCTCCTCACCGCTGACCTCGATCGTATTCTCCGGAATCATCGTCATTTCACTTTCTTCCGGCTTGAGCCCTGCCGCTTCCAGGGCCAGAACCACGCTGTGAAGATCCGATGGGGCCGTATAAACGGCGATCCGCTCGCCTTCATTGACCACATCTTCAGCACCTGCTTCCAGGGCCGCTTCCAGAATCCGGTCCTCATCAGCATCTGCCGGGAAAATAATCAGGCCAAGCTTTTTAAACTGATAAGCCACCGAGCCTGCCGTACCCATATTGCCGCCGCGCTTGGAAAATATGTGGCGCACTTCAGCGACGGTACGCACCTTATTGTCGGTCATGGTCTCGATCAGGATAGCGACACCGCCGGGGCCATAGCCCTCGTAGGTCACTTCCTCGTAATCCACACCTTCCAGCTCACCGGTGCCACGCTTGACCGCCCGCTCGATGGTGTCTTTGGTCATATTGGCCCCGTAGGCCTTGTCCAGGGCAAGGCGCAAGCGGGAATTGCTGGCCGGATCACCGCCGCCGGCCCGCGCCGCCACCGTGATTTCGCGGATGAGGCGGGTGAAAATCTTGCCGCGCTTGGCGTCCTTCAGCGCCTTCTTGAATTTGATGGTGGACCACTTGCTATGCCCGGACATGACGTACTCCCTGTTCTATCACTGGATTATTCTGCCAAAATATCGCCCATGGTACCGCAAAGGCGGGGATGCCGTCATGCGAGGGTGGTGATGGCGCTCATGGTGGCGCCGAGCACTTCGGCGGCATCGGCATCACGATGAAAATGCAGGGGCACGCCATAACGCAGCAGGGGCCGCTGCCGGTGCAGCCAGGTGGCGAGGTCAGAGCGGCCTTGCCGTGCGCCACTGATATGGGCGGGCACCACCGGAGCAGCACTTTCCCGCACCAGCCAAGCCAGGCCTTTCTGGGTCTGACCGCGGTTGATCCCGCCTTCGGGAAATATGCCCAGCACGCGTCCGTCTTCCAATAACCGGCGCGCCTGCAGGAGGGCACCCACGTCACGGCGGTCGCGACGTACGGGGATGCTGTAAGTCTGCTCCAGCAGGCGGCGCGTCCAGGCGTTGTCGTAATATTCCCGCGCGACCAGAAAGGAAATCATCCGGCAGTTGCTGGCTACCAGGAACAAAGGGTCGAGCACGGAGACGTGGTTGCAGGCGAGGATGGCCGGCCCGGTTGCGGGAATGCTGCTGGGCTCCCAGTGACCTCCTTGATAAAAGCGGGTGTAGCCGTAAAGCAGGGCATGCAGGCTGCGTTGGGTAAAGGACCATTCCGTTGCCTGATCGGCCGCCGTAGACGATAGCCCCATGGTGTCCGTCAGGAAACGGCGAGCATGCGTTTGAGTGCCAGGCGGGCCTGGGCGGCGGTCTCGGGGTCTACCTGAATCCGGTTGACGACCTGACCGGCAAGGAGACTTTCCAGCGAGCGCGCCAGTTGCTCCGGATCAATGCGGAACATGGTGGAACACATGCAGACCATAGGCGACATGAACTCCACCGTCTTGCCCTCCGCGCGCACCTCCTCGGCGAGGCGGGTGACCAGATTGATTTCAGTGCCCACCAGCCATTCACTGCCGGGTGGCGAAGCCTTGACCGTGCGCAGGATGAAGTCCGTGGAGCCGACGGCGTCGGAGCGCTGACAGACTTCAAAAGACGCTTCCGGATGGGCGATCACCTGTCCCTGCGGGTGCTCGTGCCGCCAGCGTTCGATATGGGCTGGCTGAAACATCTGGTGGACGGCGCAGTGCCCTTTCCAGAGCAGAATTTTGGCACGGCGGATTTCCTCGGGCGTGAGGCCGCCGAGGGGTTGGCTGGGGTCCCAGACCGGCATGTCGCGCAGCGGAATACCCAGTTGATGCCCGGTCCAGCGTCCCAGATGCTGATCGGGGAAGAACAGGGCCTTGGGACGTTGCTGGAAAGACCAGTCGAGCACTTTGCGGGCATTGGAGGAGGTGCAGACCGTGCCGCCGTGGACGCCGCAAAAGGCCTTGAGCGCAGCCGAAGAGTTCACGTAGGTAACGGGGGTGACCTCCCGCTCCACATCGATCACCGTCGCCAGCTCTTCCCAGGCACGCTGCACCTGGGGCATATCGGCCATATCGGCCATGGCACAACCGGCATTGAGGTCGGGCAGGATGCTCGCCTGTTCCGGGCGGCTGAGAATGTCGGCCACTTCCGCCATGAAGTGAACGCCGCAGAAGACGATGAACTCGGCCTCCTGCTCGGCGGCCGCACGGGAGAGCTGCAGGGAGTCGCCATGAAAGTCGGCATGACGGTAGACTTCCTCGCGCTGATAATGGTGGCCGAGGATGACCGCGCGTTTGCCCAGCGCTGCCTTGGCCCGCCGAATCCGCGCATCGAGTTCCAACCCATCGCTACGCCGGAGTCCCTGAATCATCACCGTTTCCACACCCATAACCGACCCTCTCAGGCGCTATCGCGCGTGTAAAATATCCGATTACGTTACGAAGCCGCCTGCTGCCCGTCAAGCGGTGCCCTTTTCAGGGATTTTGTACGTCGGCGCCGATTCCGGGACGCAGGCGGATGCCCAACTCCTGAAGCTGCTTGTCGGCCACGGTGCCAGGGGCTTCGGTGAGCAGGCAACCGGCCTTTTGCGTCTTGGGGAAGGCGATCACATCACGGATCGTCTCGGCACCACAGAGGAGCATGACCAGCCGGTCCAGTCCGAAAGCCAGGCCTCCATGGGGTGGCGCGCCATAATGCAGGGCGTCGAGGAGGAAACCGAATTTATCCCGCGCCTCTTCCGCAGCAATGCCGAGGGCGGCAAAAACCTTTTCCTGCATCGTCTCCTGATGGATGCGGATACTGCCACCGCCCACCTCATTGCCGTTGAGCACCAGATCGTAAGCCCGTGCCAGGGCGTTACCGGGATCTTGACTGAGGGTTTCCAGGTGTTCCGTCTGCGGCGCGGTAAAGGGATGGTGCGTGGACGTCCAGCGGTCTTCCTTGTCGTCATAGTCGAACATCGGGAAGTCGGTGATCCAGACCGGGCACCATTCGCCTGTCAGCAAACCCAGATCAGTGGCCAGACGGTTACGCAAATTACCGAGGGCTTCGTTGACGATTTTGGCCGTATCGGCGCCGAAAAAGAGGATGTCGCCCGCTGCCGCGCCGCAGCGCCGGAGGATTTCCCGCAAGACATTTTCCGGCAGGAACTTGACGATGGGGGATTGCAGACCTTCGTTACCCTGATCCAGGGCATTCACCTTGATCCAGGCCAGGCCCTTGGCCCCGTAGATGGCGGCGAACTGGGTGTAGACATCAATCTGCGCCCGGCTGAGCTGGGCACCGCCCGGAATACGCAGGCAGGCCACCCGCCCGCGCGGGCGCGCGGCGGCTTCGCGAAAGACCTTGAAGTCCACCTCGCCCATGAGATCGGTGAGATCGGTGAGTTCCAGCGGATTGCGCAGATCGGGGCGGTCCACACCGAAACGGTGCATGGAGTCTGCGTAGGTCATGCGCGGGAAGGGGTCGGGGAGCTGCACCCCCAGCACCTCGGCGAAAAGCCCGCGAATCATGGGCTCGGCAATCCCCATAACGGCCTCTTCATCGACAAAGGAGGCCTCGATATCAATCTGGGTGAACTCCGGCTGACGATCGGCGCGCAAGTCTTCGTCACGAAAACATTTGGTGATCTGGTAGTAACGGTCCAGCCCGGCCACCATCAGGAGCTGTTTGAAGAGTTGCGGACTCTGGGGCAGCGCGAAAAAATGTCCCGGCTGGGTGCGCGAGGGCACCAGATAGTCACGGGCGCCTTCGGGGGTGGAGCGGGTAAGGACGGGTGTTTCCACATCGATAAAGCCAGCGGCATCCAGGTAGCTGCGCACAAAACGGGTCACCTGGTGGCGCAGTCGCAAGCGATTCAGCATTTCCGGGCGGCGCAGATCCAGATAGCGGTATTTGAGCCGCAGATTCTCGGCGATGTCTTCCTCATCCAGCGGGAAAGGGACCGGCTCGGATCGGTTGAGAATGCTGATGCGCGCTGCGGCCAGTTCCACTTTGCCACTGGGCATGTGGGGATTCTCAGTGCCCGCGGGACGGGCGCGCAGCACACCTTCCACCTGCAACACGAATTCACTGCGGCACTCATTGGCGGCCGCGAAGGCGTCAACCTGGTCCGGATCGGCGACGACCTGGACCAAGCCTTCGCGATCCCGCAGATCAATAAAAATGACGCCGCCGTGATCGCGCCGCCGTTGCGCCCAGCCGCAGAGGGTGACGGTTTGGCCAATCAAGCTTTCGTGAATGCCGTTACAATAGTGTGTCCGCATGCTACATCCCGTATGAATCAACAAGAAAAGGGCCACCCGACCGGGAGGCCCGCGCACAATCTAGCCTTGCCGCGCGCGCTACGTCAATGACAGGCGCAGCCCCCAGCGGGACAGGACGGCGCAGCGGCGGCTTCCGGTTTGCTCTCACTGGCTTTGTTGCCGCCCCCCTTGAAATCGGTCTGGTACCAGCCAGAACCCTTCAGGGCGAAGCCGCCGGCGCTGAGTTGCCGCTCCAGTCCCGCTTTGCCGCAGTGGGGGCAGTCGGTCAGACGGGGATCACTCATGCGCTGCTCGGCGCTCAGATGGTGCCCGCAGTCCTTGCATACATACTCGTAAGTTGGCATCGTATCGACTCCGTATTGGGTTGTAACTTCAAAGATGCCTATTAAATACGTCTTCACGCCGCAATTTTCAAGGGCCTTACATTGGGACCGACCCGATAAGGGGGGCGCGGATGCCCATCGCTACTGAACTGCACAGCGCATTGCAGACGCTCATCGCACTACTCGCCATTCTTAACCCCATTGGCGCTATTCCGATTTTCATTGCCCTGACCGGCGACGAAGATGCGCAACAGCAGATCGCTACGGCCAAGCTGACATCCCGTGCGGTAGCTGTCGTGCTGCTGACGTCTGCCTTTCTCGGTGAATATATGCTGAAATTCTTCGGGATCAGCATCGCCGCTTTTCAGGTGGCTGGCGGCATGGTGCTGATGATGCTGGCTTTTAACATGTTGCAGGCCAAGTCCAGCCGCTATCGGCATACCCCGGAGGAAGCTGCCGAGGGGATGCAGAAAGAGGCGGTTGCCGTCGTACCCTTGGCCATTCCGTTGTTGGCGGGTCCGGGTACCATGATCACCGTGATTATTGCCCATCACAAAAATGCGTCGTGGCTGGCCAGCGGCCTGCTGATCGTCGATATAGTGCTGATTGCCGGGGTGGCCTATGCGGCGCTGCGCCTGGCGGAGCCCCTGTCACGCCGACTGGGGGTGACCGGCATCAATATTTCTACCCGCATCTTCGGGCTGGTGCTCGCGGCTATTGCCGTGACCTTTATCGCCAATGGCCTGGCGGCCTTATTCCCTGGATTGGTACACATCGGCACTTCCTGAGCGCGATGCCATCCGGGTGTGGGGATCTCAGGGCGTGACGGCACTGCCTTTGTTGTCGTTCAGTGCCTTGTTTTCCGCAATAATCATGGCGCGGTAATGCCCCAGTATGTGCAGATAGCGCTTGACGCCGGTCACCCAGAGGGTGGTACCCGAAATCAGGGAGATGTAGCCGATGGTGGACCAGATGTCGGGACCAAAAAAACGGATAAAGGTCAGGCCGGCAAGAACCAGGGTCAATGACGTCCGGGTGTACGCCAGAAACGTCCGTTCATTGGCCAATACGGTCCTGTCCAGGGCCAGCCAGTCCCGCAGAATAAATTCGCGCGGGTTAAACTTGTTGTAAGGCATGTTGTTCAAATTCAGTCTTCCTTCATTTACACGGTGCACAGGCACCTTCTGGACTTCACCTTTCCGCAGCTCAGCCCACTCCGACCAGTAAGAATACGGCAAGCAGCCATGCCGGATAAAGTGTCTGCCATTTAATATGGGCTTCATTATATTTAATCGGGACCCCAAAAAAGCCAAAAAAGAATGGCACAGAGTATGCGGCTTAATTCTTGGAAAATGGGTCACACAAATGGCGTATATGCTCCGGCAAATCGGCAGGACACGGCCACAATGCCGGTTAGCGGGTATGGCATACTTTACTTTCTCTGCCTTTCTTGCTGGCGCTGCGCCGTCAGTGTCATCTGTTCGAGAATCGGCCTGCCATTTGCGCTACACTAGGACAACTCCGCCCCTTGGCGGTCTAAACCCACTCTCTGGATGGAAAACACGGCATGGCGCAATACGTTTTTACGATGAATCACCTCAGCAAGATCGTGCCGCCCAAGCGCGCCCTGCTCAAGGATATCTCCCTGTCCTTCTTCCCGGGCGCCAAGATTGGCGTACTCGGCATGAATGGTGCCGGCAAGTCCACCCTGATAAAGATCATGGCGGGTGTCGACAAGGATTTTGAAGGCGAAGCGCTGCCCATGCCCGGTCTCAAAATTGGTTATCTGTCGCAGGAGCCGCAGGTCGATCCGAATAAGACGGTGCGCCAGGTAGTGGAGGAGGGTCTCGGTGAGATCCTCGGCGCGCAACAGGAGCTGGAAGCGGTCTATGCCGCCTACGCCGAGCCTGATGCGGACTTTGACGTTCTCGCCGCCGAGCAGGCACGTCTGGAAGCTATTGTCGCCGCCAGTGATGGCCATCAGGCCGAGCAACAGATGGAAGTGGCTGCCGACGCCCTGCGTCTCGCCCCCTGGGACGCTTTGGTCGGCCCCTTGTCCGGTGGTGAAAAGCGCCGTATTGCGCTCTGCCGCCTGCTCATCAGCCGTCCCGACATGCTCCTCCTCGACGAGCCTACCAACCATCTGGATGCCGAATCCGTAGACTGGCTGGAGCAGTATTTGCAACGCTTCTCCGGTACTGTAGTTGCCGTTACCCATGACCGTTACTTTCTTGATAATGCCGCCGAGTGGATTCTGGAACTGGATCGCGGCCGCGGCTTCCCTTACAAGGGCAATTACTCCGCCTGGCTGGAGCAGAAGGAAAAGCGCCTGGAACAAGAGGCCCGCACCGAGGTCTCGCGCCTCAAAGCCATGCAACACGAGCTGGAATGGGTGCGGCAGAACGCTAAAGGTGGGCAGAGCAAAAGTAAGGCCCGTATGGCCCGCTTTGAAGAATTGAGTTCTTACGAATATCAGACCCGCAATGAAACTCAGGAAATTTTCATCCCGGTGGCGGAACGTCTCGGCAACGAGGTGATGGAATTTCATGATGTGACCAAGGGCTTCGGCGATAAGTTGCTGTTTGAAAACCTCAGCTTCAAAGTGCCGCCGGGCGCTATTGTCGGCGTTATCGGCCCCAATGGTGCTGGTAAGTCCACGTTTTTCCGCATGATTGTGGGTCAGGAGACGCCGGATAGCGGCGCCGTCACCCTTGGCTCCACGGTCAAACTGGCCTATGTCGATCAGTCCCGTGATGCCCTCGCCGCTGGGAACAATGTATGGGAAGAGATCTCCGGTGGGCTGGACATTCTCACGGTCGGTAAATTTGAGATCCAATCCCGTGCCTATTGCGGCCGCTTCAACTTCAAAGGCGCCGACCAGCAAAAACTGGTGGGACAGCTGTCGGGCGGTGAGCGTGGCCGCCTGCATCTGGCTAAAACCCTCATCGCTGGCGGCAACGTCCTGCTCCTCGATGAACCCTCCAACGACCTCGATGTGGAAACCCTGCGTGCGCTGGAAGACGCCTTGCTGGAGTTCGCGGGCAGCATCATGGTCATCTCCCATGACCGCTGGTTTCTGGATCGTATCGCGACCCATATCATCGCCTTTGAAGGCGATGCCCATGTGGAGTTCTTTGCGGGCAACTACCATGAATATGAGGCAGACAAAAAACGCCGCTTGGGTGAGGAGGGCGCCAGGCCCCATCGCTTGCGGTATAAGCCGATTGTGCGTTAGGGTTTTTTGCCTCGCTGCCGACGGCCGTCTGCCCCGTATCCTCTGAAGATACGGGCTGCCGGGTCCCGAAAATGCGGCCCGGTGCCTTGACTTTCGTGCAGCATCTCCTTATCTTCTGAGCCCTTAAGAATTATCCGCAGGAAGTGTCTCATGAAGCGTACTTTTCAGCCCAGCGTTGTTCATCGTAAGCGGACCCACGGTTTCCGTGCCCGCATGGCCACCAAATCCGGTCGCCTTGTACTCAAGCGGCGCCGTGCCAAGGGCCGTCAGCGTCTCTGCCCGTAAGCCATGAACCCGGCGCCGGTGCATCCTCATCGTTTTACCCGCGAGGATCGCCTCCGCCAGAAGGCGGCCATCCAGCGCACCCTCAAGCAGGGACGCAAGAAGGTTTTCCCAGAATTGGTGATCTACGCCCTGCGTAATGAACTGCCGCACCCCCGTCTGGGTTTGGCAGTGAGTCGCAAGGTGGGCAATGCCGTGGTCCGCAACCGCATCAAGCGACGCTTGCGCGAAGCCTTTCGGCAGCAGCCAACGCGCACGCAGGGGCGGGATGTGTTGGTTGTAGCGCGCGCGGGTGCCCGGCAACTCAGCATGCGAGCCATGGGTGCCTACTTCCAACAGACGCTGGAGAGGGCATGAGTGTGCGGCACGTGGCCGTCGTTGTCGTGCGCGGCTACCAGTATGTCATCAGCCCTATGCTCGGACCGCGCTGCCGTTTTTACCCGACCTGCTCCGAATATGCCTGTCAGGCCATTGAACGCTATGGCATCGCCAAAGGTTCCTGGCTAGGCATTAAACGCATCAGCCGTTGCCATCCCTGGCACTCCGGTGGTGTCGATCCCGTTCCTTAAACGCCTTGGGGCCTCATGGATAATCAGAAGACCATCCTCGCTGTTGCACTTGCCGTAGTCGTCTTCCTGCTGTTTCAGGCCTGGCAGGAGCAGAATGCGCCGAAACCGGTTACGCCGATTGCTGTCCGCCAAAGTGTCACGACCCCCAGCACGCCAACATCCGCTGTGGCTACCTCAGCGGCGGTAGTGACTGGACCGATGGTTGCACCGGTCAGCACCGGTCTCCAGTTGGCGACAGGGCCTACGGTGTCTTTCCAGACGCAGGTGTTCACTGGCCAGATCGGCCTGAATGGCGGCGATATTCAACAGCTCGGCCTGCGTCGTTATCCGCAGGCGGTGGATAATCCTGCACCCTATCCCATCCTCGACAGGGCGGCAGCCAAGCTCACTGTGCAGCAGAGCGGCTTCGTCAGCAGCGATGGACAGACTCTGGTTGCCCAGTTTGCCGTTCCTGCCGTTCCTGCCGTTCGGCGGGCCGACGGCCAGCCTATCACCCTCATCGGCAAAGCCGGCCCCCTGAGCGTCGAAAAAACATGGATATTTCAGCCCGACAGCTATGTGGTGGACGAACACATCACCATCACCAATAGCGGGTCCACGGCGTGGAATGGCAGCTATTTTGACCAGATCCTGCGCAATGACCGCGCTGAAAGTCACATGTTTATGTCGATTTTCACCGGCGCGGTGCTCATGCACCAGGGCAACTTCAGCGAAGTGAGTTTCGGAGATATCCACGATCATCCGGAGTTGAAGTCTGGCCCCGGCTGGGCGGGGATGATGGATCACTACTTCCTCACGGCCATTGTGCCTGCCCAACATGCACAATCCCAGGTTTATACCCGTCCATCGGGTACCAATTATGTCGCCGGAGTGAGCACCCTGCTGCCGACCCTGGCACCGGGCCAGAGCACCACCATCACCCAGCAGCTCTTCCTCGGGCCGAAGCAGCAGCAAACCCTGGTCGCCATGGGTAACGGCCTGGAGCAGACCGTGGATTACGGCTGGTTCGCCATCATCGCCGAGCCCATGCATGTGGTGCTGACCTGGTTCCATGGACTGGTCGGCAACTGGGGTCTGGCGATTATCCTGCTGGTCATCGTGGTCAAGTTCATCTTCTTCTACCCTTCAGCCATCAGTTACCGCTCCATGGCCAATATGCGCAAGTTGCAGCCCAAGCTGGAGAAACTGAAGAAGGAGGTCGGGGATGACCGCCAGAAGCTAGGCGCAGCCATGATGGAGCTGTACCGCAGCGAGAAGGTCAACCCTATGGCGGGCTGTTTGCCCATTGTATTGCAGATGCCTTTTTTCATCGCCCTGTACTGGGTGCTGGTGGAGAGCGTTTCGCTGCGGCAGGCGCCCTTTATCCTCTGGATTCATGATCTGGCCATACCCGATCCTTACTACATCCTGCCCCTGCTCATGGGCGTATCCATGTTCTTCCAGCAGCGCCTCAATCCAGCGCCGGTGGACCCCATGCAGAAGCGCATCATGTCGGCACTGCCGGTGATTTTCGCGGTATTCTTCTCCTTCTTCCCGGCAGGTCTGGTACTGTACTGGCTGACCAACAACGTGGTCTCCATCGGCCAGCAGTACCTGATCACCCGGCATATCATGGCGGCCAAGGACTAGGGTGGAGCCTTCGTGTTGAGTTAAAGCCTTGGCCTATCAGCAGGGAGACACCATTGTGGCGATTGCCACGCCGCCGGGAGAGGGCGGCGTCGGTATTTTGCGCCTCTCTGGGCCACAGGCCCTGGCCATCGCGACGACGCTCTGCGGTGGAGCAAAAGTAAAAGCACTGATGCCCAGGCATGCCCATTTTCGCCGCTTTCACGCCCGCGACCGCAGCGTGATTGATCATGGCATTGCCCTCTATTTTCCCGCCCCCCACAGCTATACCGGCGAAACTGTCGTGGAATTGCAGGGCCATGGCAGCCCGCTGGCCCTCGCCAGTCTGCTCAGCGAGGCCATCGCTCTGGGCGCGCGGACGGCGCGTGCCGGCGAGTTCAGTGAGCGGGCCTTTCTCAATGGTCGTCTTGATCTTGCCCAGGCCGAAGCGGTTGCCGACCTCATCCATGCCCGCAGCGACGCCCAGGCACGCGCCGCAGCGGCGAGCCTGGAGGGTGCCTTCTCGCAGGCGGTCGATGGCATCCATGGCCAGCTCCTGCAACTCCTCGCCCTCGCCGAGGCCGGACTGGATTTCAGTGAAGAAGACCTCGGCGATGCCCACGAACAGGCCATCGCCGATGGCCTGATGCGGCTGGAAGGCCAGATCGCCCATCTGCTCAGGCAAGCACAACAAGGCGCTCGACTCGCCCGCGGCGGTCGGGTGGTGCTTGCCGGACGACCCAACGTCGGCAAATCCAGCCTGATGAACGTCCTCGCCCACCGCGAATCGGCCATCGTCACCGCCATCCCCGGCACCACCCGCGATCTGCTCCGCGAAGAAATCGTCCTCGACGGCCTGCCGGTGGAGCTTATCGATACCGCCGGGTTGCGCGCGGCCACGGATGCCGTGGAGGCGGAAGGCATCGCCCGTGCCCGCAACGTACTGCACAGTGCGCAACTGATCCTGCTGGTGGCCGATGCGAGCACGGGATGGCAGGCGGAGGATGAAGCCATCCTGCGTGACCTGCCGGAAGGGCCGCGCCTGATTCTCTGGAACAAGCTGGATCTGGTTTCTGCCCCGCCCCTCGCCCCCGTCGGAGAGCAGGGCATCGCCCTCTCTGCGCAAACTGGCGCCGGCCTCGATACTTTGCGCCGCAGCTTGATTGAAGCCCTCGGCGTGCAGGGCGACAGTTGTCCTTTCAGCGCCCGCCGCCGCCATGTCGAGGCGCTGGAGCATTGCCTGCAGGACATTCACGCCGCATGCGATATACATCGCCTGGGAGACGCGCCTGAACTGGTCGCGCAGTCTCTGCGTGAGGCCGCTGTGGTATTGGCCAGTATCACCGGCCATATTGATGTAGAAGATATTCTCGGCGAGATTTTTTCGCGCTTTTGTATCGGGAAGTGAGGCGGACTAGCGAAAAGATCCTGCTATCCTGGAGGGGCTCTGGCCTTCCGCACGGCGGTTGGCTATGTCCGCGCCTTGACCGCTGTCAGCGAGAGGAAGAGATGGGCGGTCAATGTATACCGTGTGCAAAACCGATGGCCACCATGATCAGCATGGTCACGATGTAGATACGCAAGCCCCAGAAGGCTATCTGAATACCTCCCCGAATCGGTGCGCGGGTCAGGGGCCTGGGTTCCTGATGGATCTCTTCTTCCAGAAATGCCAGAAATTCCGGGGTCGCCTCGGAACGAAAGTCTTCTTTGCGATGCATGTAACACTCCTCAGGCGGATGGAAAAACGACGGTATAGCCGTAAATGGCATTGGCGAGGATGAGGAAAGCAACGATGGCGAAAGCTGAATAATTCTGCCAGCGCCGATTCACGTAGCTTCCCATGATCTCGCGATCATTGAGCAGCATGAGCAGAAATAGCATGGCCGCCGGCATGAATATGGAAGCGATCACCTGCACGGTCAGGTTCAAAAACCCCAGGGGGATGTGGGGAATCAGCACCACCAGAGCGGCCATTCCGGCGCTCAAAATGCCGGACAGATAAAAGGGCAAGGCCCGTTGCGGTTTAAGATTCAGACTCCGGGGAAGCTTGAGGGCCTCGCCCACCGCCCAGGAAGTGCTCGCCGTAATGGCAATGGCCGCAATCAGCCCGGACTCGACGAGGCCCAGAGCGAACAGCGCGGTTCCGACGCTGCCGAGGCTGCTCTGCCGTAACAGGTGGAGGATCGCGTGGATGTTAAACTGGGCGGTATGGACGTGCCCATACGCCAGGGTACCCGTCAAGATGACGATGGCAATGGCGATGATCCCCATGGAAAGGCTTCCGAAGGCGGTATCGGCTTGGCCGCTGGGGATGTCGTTGACCGTCAGTCCCTTATCCACAACCGAAGATTGCTGAAAAAAAAGCATCCACGGAGCGATCGTCGTTCCGAGGTTGGCGAGTACAACATAGGTAAAGGCACCCACTGCAGTCCCCACCGGGATGTGCCAGTTGCCTACCGCCGCAATAACCTGGCCCCAGTCGGGATGCGCCGCGATAGCCAGGGGCACAAAAACGATATTGCCTGCGGCGATCCACAGCGCCAGCCGCTCCCAGGTATGGTAATGCAAAAAAATCATGGTCGCGGCGACAAATATCCAGGCCAGCATGACCGAAAGGGCCGGCGGCACGGAGAACACGCTCATGCCCACACGGATACCGATAAACTCCGTCACCAGCGTCAGAATGTTCGCTACCGTCAGATCCAGCAGAGAAAACACCCCCCAAAAAGCGCCATAACGCCCCCAGATCATTTCGGCATGACCGCGATGCGTCACTGCGCCAAGGCGCACGGTCATTTCCTGCACCACATAGGCCACCGGAATCATGAGCAACAGGAAGGGGATAAAAAAACCGATACCGTACATTGCCCCTGTCTGGGCGTAGGTGATGACGCCGCCGGCATCGTTGTCAGCGATCATCACCAGGATGCCGGGCCCGATCAGACTCAGAAACAGCAGTAGTCGCCGCCACCAGGAGGGATGATGGCGGAGCTGATAAATCCGCCAGCGATCCTGGATGCGCTCCCGCACCTCCTCGGGTAATCGCTGCAACACATCCGCTTCGCTGGGCCTGGCGTGCAGTTCGGGTGTGGCCGACATCAATTCCCTCCTGATTGGCATGCGCAAGACAGCTCAATGATTTGGCTTAACCGGTTGAGCTTCGGCTTGTCGCAGAGGCCCCGGTCGCTGCGGTGCGGGTCACCGGTCTGACCGCCGATTGCTCCAGTTCCGCCGCCAGCGCCAGATAGCGCTGGGCGTCACGCAGCCCGGTGATGAAACGACGGGGAATTCCCTCCAGACCCACCTGGGCGCCCACGAGCGCACCCGTCAACATCGCGCGGGACATATTTTGTCCGCCCCCGTTGATGGCGCCCATCACGGCACCCGCTACGCGCTGCATGCTTCACCTCCTCCCGCCCGTACCACAATGGGCATCCCGTGTTCCGGGAAAATGGCAGTCGGAACCGCCGCGCTGAAAGTATCAAACTAGTTTAGCCCGTCCCACACCCATTATTTGAGTGCAGGACGGGTTTTGTGTCTTCCGTCCCATTATAGCGGCTCACGGCAAGGAGGGTGGACCGTCTCATCTCTGCGCCTGGCCACCGGTATGAGGGCAATCCACTGCTCATGATGCTATCCGACCGTCTCCAGGTCGCCAGCAGGCCCTTTATAGTGTTGGTCAGTGGCGTGGAGCCAGGGTCGGAGTTTCTGAGCGATGCCCTAAGTGATTGAGTTGTCATGTAAACATGAATCCTGTCCGGGCGGGATCCTGGCGACCATCTTCTCCTGGATCTGCACCAGCCTGCTGTTTGCCGTTACGGTCATAGGGAATGGCGACCTTCATTCCCTCTCGCTTTGTCACAGCAGCGCCGCTTCCAGTCGCTGCTTGCGCTGCTCCCAATCGGGCATCACCTGACCCAGCAGCCTGAAAAACCGCGCGTCGTGGTCGCGGTGTTTGATATGGCTCAGCTCGTGGGTCACCACGTACTCGATGCAGGGGCGGGGTGCGCGCACCAGGTTGACGTTCAGGGTCATGGTGCCAGCGCGTGACAGGCTGCCCCAGCGCGACTGCATGGCGCGCACGATGAGGCGCGGGTGTTCGACGCCCTTGAAGTGGAGTAGCCCGGCCTCCAACACCTCACCGAAAACAGCCCGGGCGCAGTCGAGATACCAGCGGTGCAGCAGCGCCTTCACGCGCTCCGGGTCTGGTTCGCCGGGCAGGCAGACGAGCAGCCGACCGCGTGCGAGCGTTACGCTGGGCATTTCGCCCGGTAACAGCTTCAGCCGGTATTGCCGGCCGAGGTATAGGTGCGATTCGCCGTTGACGTACTGCCGCGCCGGGGTGCGGGGGCGATAGCGCTCGAACTCGGACAGTTGCCGGCTGATCCAGGCGGCACGCTTCTGCACCCGCTCGGCGATCAAGGTTTCCGGGCAACCCACCGGCGCGCGCACCAGCACGCGGCTGTCGGGGTGCACTTCGATGGCCAGGGTCTGCCGCGATGCCAGAAACCGCACCTCGTAGCGGATCGTGTCGCGGCCGTAGGTCAGGATGCCGACCATCGTCTTCACCCTGCCATCCGGTGGCGGGCGAGCTGCATCGTCTTCTCGATGATCTCGTCCATCTCTTCTGTGGACAGCGCGATACCCCGCGCGCCCTTCACCTCGTCATAGAGGTAGTCGTCGATCTCGTTCATCGTCCGGCGCTGGGCGTCGAGGTCATCCCAGTAGCCCACTTTGCGGTTGCGCCGGAAAATGTCCCACACCGCCTTGGCGGCTTCGACTGCGGTCGTCTGTGTCTGCTCGGCGTCGCTCAGGTGGCTCGCCACGAAGGGGCGCAGCAGGCCATAGACGGCGGCCGCGTCAGCGTCACCATTCAGCACCGGCGGCAGGTCATCGCCCTTGCGCGAGACCACCCCATCCTTGATCTCGGTGACCCGCTGCAGGTACTCCAGATCGGATAGGCGCTTGGCGCGGTAATCGTCGATGGCCTGCTGGATCAGTTTGGAGAACTTCTCGTAGAAGGCAGGGTCCTGCTCCAGCCGTTCGTTGATGGCGCGCTTGGTGGCGTGGGCGATCATGTCGGCCTTGGCGCCAAGGGTCTTCTCGCTGCCCCCGCCTTGCTCCTCCACCACCTTCTGGAACGCGGCCTCGTCGAAGATGTTTACCGGCGTGTTCAACTGCACCACCTCGGAGGCCGAGATGTGCGTATCCAGCAGCTTCTGGATGCGCGGCTCGAAATCACGGTAGTCCACAGATTCCGCATAGCGTAGCTTCACCGCCGCCTTCAGGTTCACGAAGCGCTTCAGGTCGTTTTTGTAGGCGCGCAGCTTCTGCTCGGGCGTGTCGGTGATGAAGCGTTCGCTGGACAGCGCAATGGCCAGGGTCTTGGCGTAGGCCGACAGTCGCTCGTAAAAATCGGCACGCAGTTTTTCGTCAGCCAGCAATTGTTCGAAAGCCTCTTCGTCCTGGCGGTTCTTCACCGTCTTGAACAGGTCCCACAGCTCGGCGTGGCGCTGCGGCAGGGCTTTGGTCTCTTCGTGAATCGAGGTCAGCGCGACTTCGAGATCCGCCGCTTCAAAGCCTTCCAGCGCACTGTAGGTGCTCAGCGCCTGGTCCAGCTCGCCCAGCACGCCCACGTAGTCGATGACGAAGCCGAAGTCCTTGACCCTGGCACCAGACTCATCCTCGTAAAGGCGGTTTACCCGGGCGATGGCCTGCAGCAAGGTATGGTCCTTGAGCCGGCGCGCGAGGTAGAGCACCGTGTTGCGCGGCGCATCGAAGCCGGTCAGCAGCTTGTCCACCACGATCAGGATCTCGGGCTCGTCACCGAACTTGAAAGCGTTGACGATCTGCTTGTTGTAGTCGTCTTCCGAGCCGTAGCGCTTCATCATGCGCTGCCAGAAGGCCACCACCGCGTCGGTGGATTCCTCGGCGTCGATCTCGTCGAAGCCCTCGCGCTCGTCGGGTGGCGAGATGATCACCTCGCTAGTGACCGCGCCCAGCTCATCCAGAAACGCCTTGTAGCGCAGCGCCGCCGCCT
This sequence comes from Acidithiobacillus ferrivorans, assembly GCA_018853935.1. Classification (GTDB taxonomy): domain Bacteria; phylum Pseudomonadota; class Gammaproteobacteria; order Acidithiobacillales; family Acidithiobacillaceae; genus Acidithiobacillus; species Acidithiobacillus ferrivorans. Next base: position 28,520 of record JAAOMR010000504.1, on the reverse strand, counting down.
TGTTGGGCGCCACCAATTGCGCCTTGAACCCGGTGCCCTGCCAGTTCTGGCGGTAATGCTCGCTGATGTCAAAGGCGCGCATGTAGATCACCTGCTCGGCCTTGTTCAGCATCTCGGCGCGGGCGTACTTCTTCTTCAGGTCCGTTTTCTGCTGATCGGTCAGCCCCTGGGTGTGGCGCTCGAACCAGATGTCGATGGCCGCCTGGTTCTGCTCCAGTTCCACCATGCGCCCTTCGTAGAGCAGCGGCACGATGGCGCCATCGGCCACCGCCTGGTCGATGGTGTAGGTGTGGATCACGCCGCCGAACTTGGCGACGTCGCTTTTTTCGCGGGTCAGCAGCGGCGTGCCGGTGAAGCCGATGTAGCAGGCATTGGGAAACATCTGCCGCATGCGCGCCGAGTAGCCGCCCAACTGGGTGCGCTGGGTCTCGTCCACCAGCACGAAGATGTCGGGCGAGGCGTCGCTGAACTTCTTGTAGGCCAGCGCCTTGTCGAACTTGTGCACCAGGGTGGTGACGATGTGGGCCTTGCCATCGGTCACCAACTCCACCAGGTGGCGACCGCTTTCGGCCCGGTCGAGCGACAGACCGCAGGCGGCGAAGGTGTTGCCGAGCTGCTTGTCCAGGTCCACCCGGTCGGTGACCAGTACGATGCGGGGGTTGCGGATGGCCGGCTCCAGCGCCAGCGCGCGGGCCAGCATCACCATGGTCAGCGACTTGCCCGAGCCCTGGGTGTGCCAGACGATGCCGCCCCGGCGCTTGCCGCTGTCGTCCGTCTGCCTGACCCGCGCGAGCACCTCGCGGATGGCGAACACCTGCTGGTAGCGCGCGATCTTGCGCACGCCGCCGTCGAACACGGTGAAGGCCCAGGCCATCTCCAGCAGGCGCTGCGGGCGGCACAGCGCGTAGAGCGTCCGGTCCTGCTCGGTCACCTGCCGGCCCACCAGGTAAGGCGCCGTCTCCTCGCGCACGCCCAGCTCGGCAAAGGCGAGATCGAACAGAGAGGCCTTCATAGATTCCGGCAGCGGGCGCTCCAGTAGTGGCGCGAGATCGGCGTCCGCCACCTCCTCCTTCCACTTCGACCAGAATTTGGCCGGGGTGCCGGTGGTGGCGTAACGGGCCTCGTTCTTGTTCACCGCCAGCACGGTCTGCACGGTGGTGAACAGGCGCGGGATGTACTCGTCGCGCTGGTTGCGGATGGTTTGGGAGATGGCCTGGGCCACCTCGACCTTGGGCGACTTGCACTCGATCACCGCGAAGGGGATGCCGTTGACGAACAGCACGATGTCGGGCCGGCAGGTCTCGACGCTACGGGTGCGCTCCACCGCAAACTCGGCGGCGACGTGATAGACGTTGTTCTCCGGGTTGCGCCAGTCCACGTAGTTGAGCGTGAAGCTCTTCAGATCGCCCTCGATAGACTGCTCCAGCGCCACGCCCAACGTCAGCAGGTCGTAGACCGCCTCGTTGGTCTTGAGCAGGCCGTCGTACTTCACGTTCTTCAGCCGCTGGATGGCGCTCTGGATGTTCTCCTCGCTGAAGAGATAACTGCCACCCTTGTGCTGGATGCGGTTCAGCTTCTTCAACTGCTCGCGCAGGATTTCCTCCAGCAGCACGTTGCCGGCCTTGCCACTCCGGGCGGCCAGCGCCTCGGCGGGCGTCAGGTACTGGTAGCCCAGGTTGACCAGCACCTGCAGGGCCGGGATTTGCGAGAGGTATTTTTCGTCGAAGCGGAAGGCCGCCTCTGAGTTGTGGTCGTTTGGATTAGTCATGCGTTACACTCACGGTCAAAGTTTCCTCGCCGAGGACAAGTGCCCAAGGGGCTCTTTCGGGCCGCTGTCCTGATAGTTTAAGGTCATTTTTTTGTGTCAATTTTTTCGTTGCCTGTTCTGCCTATTTGTCCTATACTGCGCGGCAAGGATTGGGCTTTTCCCGGTCGGCTTGAGGGCCTTGGACTTGTTCCGAGGCCCTTTTGCTTTATGGGAACACTTTGAAGTTCAATAGCTTGTCATCCAGCGCCTGCAAAGCCCGGTTGGACTGGTCGGGTCGCAAGTGGCGTAGGGCCAAGGGTCGCGCGACCAGATCCGCCAGTTGCAGACCATTAGAGTTGCTGCGTTTGTCGACGAACAAGTGCGCGAACTGCATCTGCTGGAAATCGACCCGTCGATAGCCCCAGCTCCCCCCGTTGTCGCAGATGCGACGGAACTCCAGTTCCAGCTCCGTATCCTCCTGCTTGCCCCGGCTCTCGAACAGCACATGCACGCGTTTGCCGACCTCGCCGCGTCTGCACAACGCTGACAGCGCCCGTTCCAGACAGAACAGCATCGCCACTTCGTAGGGGTTATAGGGCGTGCTGTAGCGTGCTTTCAGAGCACGTTTGTCGATCACCGAAGCAATGACCTGCATGGGTGTAGCCGAGATCAGTGCGGTGAGATCGGTCATGAATTGCTCGCGAAGTTCGCGGTCGGTGCGCAACAGCGCGAACGGCCCCTTCTCCTTGCGGATGTCGTGTTCGTGTAGGATCACCTGATCGTGGCCCCAATAGGCCATCTTCAGGCGTTGCATCGCCGGTACGATCTGCTCCACGTAGTCCTGCTTCTGCACGATGCAGAACACCAACGCGAATACTGGGAACTGCTCGTCGATCGATGCCAGCCCGTGGTCGCCGCTCTCGTCGGCAAAGATCAGGTAGTCGCTGTTGATGACAGCTGTCATACATCGGTCTCCGCAGGAACAAGCAAACGCCACTCGCCGGTGAGCAGCTTCTGCATGAGGCCGCGCTTCTGGGTCTTTAGCGCCGTGACAGATTGGCCGAGCAGGTCGATCTCTTCGCGCAGGGCATTCAAGTAGCGGGCGATGGCGGTTTGTTTGTCGGTGTCCGGCAGAGGAATCGTCAATGCCGCGAACTCGGAGAAGGACACGGTTTCGCGGACGCTGCCCTGGGCGCTGTTCTTGATGCGCTGACGCACCTCGTGGGAATTCAGCCAGTGCAGGAAGTAGTTGGAGTCGACCTTGGCCTCGTCCAGCCGGAACACGACATACATCGGGCTGAGCACCCCGTCGTCCCAGCCATTGAGTCGGGCGATGGAGCCGACGTTGATGCGCGACGGGTTGTAGGCGTACTGCCCACGGCGTACCACCTTGTAATTGGACAGGTCGGCGCTGGCGACGCGGCGCTCGAACTGGTCTTCCGGCAGCACAAAGCCGCGCGAGTTGGTTACGCTCAGCACGCGGGCCTCGTTGCCACCGCGATTGCGGGCGGAGACTTCCTCGGCAAAGGCACCGACATGGGCGTGCGGGTGCTGGCACCGGCTGATCAGGCGCGACAGTTCGTGGCTGTAGTGCCGCTCCTTCGCTGCGATCAGTTGCTCGGTTTTCTGGATGGCGGTGTCCCAGGTCTTTATCGCTCCGGCGATACGCTTCTGTTCCGCGAGCGGAGGTACGTCAAGAGCAAGCGGTCGAAGGATTTCAAGATTGATGTTCTTTTGGGCGTTCTGCGGCGCCAGTGAATCGAGAAGTTCTTTCTTGCTTTCTAGGCTGTACTGCAGCCAGTCACTGTTGACGTCCTCATTGGCTTGGACAACCACAAGGCTATCTGGGCAAGCAAAATCAAACTCAACCTTCGCCACGTCTCCAATATTGGCGGCGATGGTTACGACCAATGATCCTTTCGGAAACAGTTTGCTGACTGATAGACCATCGGTATTCAAGGTTTGGGAGTAGCTGCGCACGCGGCCAGCGCCGTTCGCAACATCGCCGGTCTGTATGAAGGGAATGTCTCCCCCATAGTACCTGGGGTCATTGCGAGGTCGGGCAGAGAATTTCCCTCGTTGGACTGAGGCGAGTTCTTCGAGAGCAAGTGTTAGCCAAGGCATTGTCATTTCTTCTTCCCCCGCCCCTTGCCGCCCAACTGCCGCTCGGTCTGTTCCAGATTCTCTGCTGCCTGCACCATCCGATCAAAGTCCGACTCGAATAGCCGGTCCTGCACGATGCGGTATTTTTCGAACTCGCTTTCAGCGTGTGCCTTGGCGATTTCCGCCGTCACCTTGCCGGCATCCTGCAACACACTGCGGTCAGTGGCCTCGATGAAGCGATTCAGGCGGGTTTCCCAATCCTGCATGGTCATGGGGATCTTGCGCTGTGCCATGTCCTCGGCCACATCCAGATAGGCGTTGACCAGGCGGGTGAGTTGCGCCATTTCGTGCTCGGTCAGGTAGTTCTTGGCGACCACCACGTCGAATTTCTGAATCTTGCCGAGCGGCGCGTCTTTCCATGTGGTCAGCCCCATGTTCGCCTTTTCGGCATCCGCGCGGTGGCAGACGATCTCGGCCGCCGTTTGCCCGTGGATAGCCCAGTGCAGCTTGTTTTGCACGGTGGCGAAAAAGCGCTTGGTGGCCTGTGCCGTTACGTCGTAGTCGATTGCCGTGGCGTAGATATCGGTGATCTTCTGGTAGAACTTGCGCTCCGAGAGGCGGATCTCCCGAATGCGCTGCAACTGCTCTTCGAAATACTGCTCGGTGAGGATGGAACCGCCGCTCTTGATGCGCTCGTCATCCATCACGTAGGCCTTGATGGTGAACTCCTCGATGATGCCGGTGGCCCACTTGCGGAACTGCACCGCACGCTCGGAGTTGACCTTGTAGCCCACAGCGATGATCGCAGCCAGGTTGTAGTGCTGGGTGTGGTAACTCTTGCCATCGGCGGCAGTTATTCGAAATTTTCGAATAACTGAACATTCATCCAACTCACTGTCTGCAAACACCTTTTTCAGGTGGTAATTGATGGTGTGGGTTTCCACGTCGTACAGAACCCCCATCATCTTCTGGGTCAGCCAGATACTTTCATCCGCATAAATAGCCTCCACACCACCCTGGCCGCTGGCGGCGATAAAGGTCAGGTACTCCGCCGCCGATGAACGGACGGGAGAGATTTCCTGCTTCTTCTTCATACGCCCAGCTCCTTAAGGTGCTGCTTCATGCGCAGGCGCACTTCGGCCAGTTCGCCTTCCAGGCGCTCGATCTCCTGCTCGACGGCGGCGACATCGATCTCTTCTTCCTCCTCGAAGGTGTCCACATAGCGCGGGATGTTGAGGTTGAAATCGTTGTCGGCGATCTCCTGGAGGTTGGCAACATGGGCGTACTTGTCCACCGGCTGCCGGGCGCGGAAGGTGGCGAGCACCTTCGTCATGTGCTCGTCGAGCAGGGCGTTCTGGTTCTTGCCGCTCTGGTAATCACGACTGGCGTCGATGAACAGCACGTCCTGGCAGTTCTCGCGGGCGCCGCCCTTTTCGCGGGCGCGGTCGAACACCAGGATGGCGACCGGGATGGAGGTGGTGGGAAAGAGATTGCCCGGCAGGCCGATGACGGCGTCGAGCAGGTTCTCCTCGATCAGTTTGCTTCGGATGCGGCCCTCGGCGCCGCCCCGGAACAGCACGCCATGGGGCACCACCACGGCCACGCGGCCCTCCTGCGGCAGCGCGGTTTCGATCATGTGGGTGATGAAGGCGTAGTCGCCCTTGGACTTGGGCGGCAGGCCGCGCCAGAAGCGGCTGTAACGGTCGGCCTCGACTTCCTGGCCGCCCCATTTGTCGAGGCTGAAGGGAGGATTGGCCACCACCACGTTAAAGCGCATCAGGCGGTCGGCCTCCACCAGCGCCGGACTGTTGAGGGTGTCGCCCCATTCGATGCGGGCCGCGTCCTTGCCGTGCAGGAACATGTTCATGCGCGCCAGCGCCCAGGTGCTGCCGTTAACCTCCTGGCCGAACAGGGCAAAGTCGCGGCTGCCTTGTTGCTCCACCAACGCGGCCGCCTCGATGAGCAGGCCGCCGGCGCCGCAGGTAGGGTCGCAGATACGGTCGCCGGGCTTGGGAGCGACCAGTTGCGCCAGCAGCTTCGACACCTGCTTGGGCGTGTAGAACTCGCCGGCCTTCTTGCCGGCGTCGGAGGCGAAGCGCTCGATCAGGTAGATGTAGGTGTCGCCGATCACGTCCTCGGAGACGCGCGAGGGGCGCAGATCGAGCTTGGCGAAGTCGCCCAACAGGTTTTCCAGACGGCGGTTGCGGTCCTTGGTCTTGCCGAGGTTGGCTTCGGAATTGAAGTCGATGTTGCGGAACACGCCTTCGAGCTTGGCCTTGTTAGCCTCCTCGATGTGGTCGAGCACGATGTTGATCAGCTCGCCGAGGTTGGTCGCCTTGCGCCGCTCGTACAGGGCGTGGAAGTCGGCGAGGAAACGGTCGGTGACCGCGCCGGTTTTCTCGTCCCTGAATTCGACGTAGGGCAGGAGAAAGCGCTCGCGCGCCAGCCGGCGGCGGATGCGCTCCTCGTCGTCGCCGTATTCCTTCCGGTACTTGGCATAGTGGTCGGCCCACTGGTCGCTGATGTACTTGAGGAACAGCATCACCAGGATGTAGTCCTTGTACTGCGCTGGATCGATGACGCCACGAAAGGTGTCGCAGGCGGCCCAGGCGGTGTTGTTGACGTCTTGTTGGGTGAGCTGGTCGGTCATGGGTGAGCCTTTTTCGGGATGTGATGGGCGTGCTGCATCAGGATGTGGGTCGTTAATCGTTGGCGCTGGGCGGCGATCTGGACCATCAACGACCGTTCTCGTTCAGCCAGGGCGGCGGCCTGGACGATGCGTTGCTGGGTTGCCTGGGAGGGCAGTGGAATGTCGAGCACTTTCAGTGCCTCGGCGCTGATCATCCGCACCGAGGTACCCTCAGACAGCGCCGCAAGCTGTGCCTGAGTGGTCGGCGTATTGATGAACCAACACAGGTAGTCGGGCAATACGCCATGAGGGCGGATCAACAGCAACGGGGCTGACAGGACCGCTGTCCCAACATCGCCAGACACCAGCGCTGCCCCGTTGCTGCGGCCACGCGAGCGAAACAGCAGATCACCCGCACGCAGCAAATGATGCTCTTTGCCCCTCGGCAAGGTAACCTTGATGGCTTCATCGGTATGCACCAGATTGGCGTCGTCGATATCCTTCATCTGGATCACCGCGACATCGCCCTGCGGGTCGTGCTCGAGGCGCGATCGGAAGGGGTAGCCCATCTGCACATCGGCTAGCTTGCCCAGGTACATATCTGCAATAACTCCGTTACGTCATCCAACATTGTTACCATCGTAGGCGGCCAGATCGTGATTGTCAATATGCAGTAAAGTCATTCCTACAATAATTGTTGGGCGATTACGGTTCTACCGGTGCAACCTCATTTGTCCTGTTCAATAATATTGAATAATATATTGATTAATAAGTATTTTTTATATATAAGCGCGCAAATAGTGGAGCCGTTGATCATCCACGGAGCCATCCATCAAGAGCAAGCAAAACCTCCAGCCACCTACATATACTGGGATAATGACCAGACTACGTAGTTTGGATTTGAGGGGGGTGTCCCCCAGGGCAATAAAAAAGCACCCAGGCATTCGCCTAGGTGCTTGATTTATTTGGTGGCGCTTCAGGGACTCGAACCCCGGACACGCGGATTATGATTCATAATTTTGCCCTTTTTAATACAAGGAGTTACGCCTGTTTGCCCAAGTTTTTCAACCGTTTGCCCAACCTGTGATTCCCCCCCATTCCCGCAAATTCCCGACTTCGTTTGGGCAAAATTTGGGCGAAAAAACGGACTATATACCCGCTGACTGCCGATGAACAGTTACGGCAGATTTTGGGTAAATTGCCTTTGCCAAGATCTGCGCCCAAGTTTGCCCAAGTTGAGCGGGTGCAGACACCCGGTTGTAGCCCCAGAGAAAATCGATGGACTGTTGTTAGCTGACATAATCCGGCAGTGGCAAGGCCGCCAATATAGGCTGCCTGTAACTGACCAGGGAATACGAGGTACAGCGGGTGTTGGATTGCGGATAAGCATATTAGCGGCAACTTATCGGGTTCGGTGTTTAGACCAAACCCGTGTGTGGCACACCGCAAATTTAGACCCTGTTCAATACCTGAGAGTCAGCGAAAAGCTGGCATTTATTCTTGTTGCGACTTTGACACGCCGTCATAGCTAATGCTATAACACCAACGAGTTTCAAACCAAAGGGGAACGGATGAATCCGTACCAGAAGGTTAACGAGTTGTTCTTGCATGCCTTTGGGCATGTAAAGCAGTACCTCTCATATATTATAGAGAGAGGTGAAGACCGCATGCCGTCGTTTGAAATCGGCACGGCGCCGTGCTGGGGATTATTCCAGGCGCGGTATGTGGTGGATGGCCATTTCGGTCGTCCTTCAAGGCCTTGAAGTAACACTTTTCCATCATATGGAGATTCACTAATATGAACAAGAAACAAATCATGAAAGTCAGCCCGCTGGTCGGTGCTGTATTGTTGGCGCTGTCTGCGCCTGTCGCAATGGCGACTATTACAGCGCCTGCAACCGGCAGCTTGCCGGGATCATTCAGCTTCAACAGCGGTGCTCCCGCCACACCAACCTACACGTCAGGTTCGGCGACTGCCGCTACCATTACCGTTTCCGCAGGAGCCACCGTATTGCAATTTGGCGGGACCGCACTGACTGGTGGAACTGTTGCTGCCCCCTCGGGCATCACCGCGAATGCCGGTTTTGACATTGGTAGCAATGCAACTCTGACGGTGTCAAACAGTATTACCACCGCAAATGCGTCGGTGCTGATTTCCGATCAGACCGGTAATCCTTCGCAGATCTACGGCAACCTAACAGCTGCAGGGACTGGAACATTTGCACCTTCACTCTTCGTAGCAAATGCTAATGGCGTCATCGTAGGCGCGGGTGCAGTAATTACTTTACCTGCGGGCGGCGGTTTCATTGGCGAGAAAGTGAGTGAAACGAGCTTTACTAGTGGTACTATTGCATCTTCTATGACCGATACAGGCGCTGTGTCCATTGCAAGCGGAACCGTTAATGCTGCTGGATATCTATTGGTGGCGGGTAACGGCAATGTCAATGTGGGGTCAGTAGCTAATTCGGGTATTCTTACTGAAAGCGTAGTTAGCGGCTTCAGCTTTACCGCTTCGTCGATTGGTTTGGCTTCTGTAAATACGGGTTCTACTTTTGTGTCCGTTAGCTCGGCAGTAGCAAATCTGTCAGGCGCATATACCACTGCCACTGCCATTCCGACTGTATACGCGGCAGGTAATGTAAACCTGACTGGCACAGCCATGGATCCGACTTTGACAGTGGTCAACGGAAACTTGGTTAACAGCGGTTCTGCGACAATAAGTGCGGCACATGGGATTGGCGGTTCGTTCACCAACAACGGCACCGCGACCTTAGGGGCGGGTTTAACCGTAAGCGGCGCGGCTACCAATAATGGTACGCTGGACCAGGCAACCCAGACCTTTACAGCTGCCAGCATAACCAACAATGGTAAGGATACCGGGTACAATCTGGTAGCCACTGCGGGCACCATTACGAACAATGGGACGATTGACGCTACCGGATCTACGAGTGTCACGTTGTCTGCTACTGCCACTTCCGGCGCTGGCATCATCAATACCGGGACCATAGTAAACATTAGTTCTGCAGCGACTTTGTATATGTCGGCTTCATCCGGCAACATCAGCAATACCGGTACGCTTAACTTTACTGCTTCTGGTGGTGGGTTGTCCGCAGTTGCATCTGCCGGTAATGTCACCTTGGATGGTACGGTGAATACTGGATCGATTGCCGCGCCTGTAGCACTAAGCGCAACTAACACTCTTACCGATGTTACACTGGCAGCTACTGGCGGCGCTTTGAACTTGGGTACGATGTTGTATAACACTGGCACGGCTGATCTGTCCGGTAACAGCGTTCAGGTCTCTGCGGGTGGCTTGATCGGCACTGGTACTTTGACAGTCACCGCAGCCAGCGGCAACGTCACCTTGTGGACGGGTACAACTCTGGCGGGCAGCACCATCGATGTAAGCGCCGGAAGCACAGGCAACCTGGTTCTGGCTGGTCAGTTGGGTAATAGTGGTTCATCCACCATCACCGTCACAGCGGGCAACATCATGGCCGGTGTGAATACGATGGGTGGCTTCAACATGACGACTGGATCGCTGACGCTTGATGTCTACGGAAATGTCGTAAATCAGCACGGCGCCACTGCAGCGGCGATCAATTACGCCAAGTATGTACCAGTGAATGTAAATGGTGGTACCGCTACTATTGATCTGACTGCGGAAAACGCTGGTACTGCGGTTCAGTACATCAATCTTGGTGTTGATGGTAATGCTGTTCTGACCGGTGCTACATCTGGTGCATCGCCCGTATCTGTCGGTAGTGCGAGCGGTAACAACGTGACCAACTATCCTTTCGGCGCGTTGACCTTGCAGGCGACTGGTACCATTCAACTTGGTAGTCCTAATGGTTTCTACTTCCCCGGTCAGCTGCGTTTTGCCAATGTGAAGACGCTGAGTAACAGCAGCTTTACGCTGAATCCTAGCAGCACCACCGGAACCATCACCCTGTCTGGCGAATTGGCCAACGATGTCACGAGCCAGATTCTTGGTAACGGCGGCATCAGCTTCCTGACTGATAATACTTTGACAGGTATTTCTAGCGGGGGGATCCTTACCAACACCAATGCATGGATTAACTTTGCAAGCGGTACGGGATTGGCGACAACCTATAATACGCTGAACCCAGGATATACTGCTCCTGATGCATTTTACGGTCTTACTTATAAGAACAGTGTATTCACCACGACGTTGGTTGGTGGAACCAACACGGCAAATGTCTTCAACAGTGTGACAATGCCGTAAGTCTTAATAAATCAGCAAATTCAAGGGGGCTCATAGAGTCCCCTTTTTTAATGGTGGATTTTATAGATGATATTGGATTCCGAGAAGCCAGCATTTGGTGATGCAAACAATTCCTATGTATGGCACATTGCCATAGTTTTCTATCTGAGAAGTTGGTGCAATATTTAACTGAAATAAATGGTGTTAGCCTTTGTAATGCAGGGTGAATTGTCTAGTAAAAAGTAGCCAGTTCCAACCATCTTTATGTTTTAAAAATTGATTAAACGGAAAAACCATTAATGGGATCGTGGCGAACACCTATTATTGTTATGCTGTAAATTTACGATGTAAATAAATGTAACCAGGAATACACAGGGTGATCCTTGCCGTAGGACGGATACCCACGTACTATATCAGGCGGACTACACCTCTCTTATCTTTGCAGGATGTGTTAATGGCAAGTCTTGATCCGGAACGCTTCCGCTGGGATGTGGCGCGGAATACTTTCTATGTGGCCTCATCCAAACTGCTTTATTTTGCCACTCCCAAGGCTGCCTGTACGGCCTGGAAATGGTGGATTGCCGATTTGGCCGGGATTTCTCCTGCCGATATCATCAACCGCGCCACCTTCGGTCGGGAAGCCATTGAGGATTTGCTTGTCCACGACGGCATCGCACGCTGTGCACCTGATGTACAATCTTTTGACCTGAAGAAGGTCCAGGAGCACTATGCTGACCCCGACATGTTTCGTTTTGCCCTGGTGCGTAATCCTTATACCCGAATATTTTCCGCCTGGGCATCCAAGGTTCTGCTGGCAGAGTCGGGGCAAGTCAACCAGGAAGGATGGCTACAGGTCCAGACTATTCCCCTGAATACGTCCGAAATTCGCACTTCGTTCGAAGCCTTTCTGGAGGGGATTGAAACGCACGAGTATCCTGACGCCTGGATTAATAGCCACTGGCTACCACAGTCCTTATGGATCGATTTGGTCGGCGCTGCATTTTCCAGAGTTTATCCAATAGAGCAGATGGATATTGCGCTGACCGAAATCGGACAGGTCGTTCACCGTCACGGCGGGATTTGTCCGCCTCTGCGGCGATTTAATGAGACAGTACTTCCCTGGCAGCCCCGCTTTCTGAGTGAGGCCTCGCGTGCCCGGATAGCGCACCTTTATTCAGACGATTTTTCCCGTTTCGGATACGATCCTGATCATGTACCTGGCGCGGATGACCTGTCGGACGAGGCCGTTTCGGGCATTTTGTCAGCGATCTCTCATCTGCGGGCCCGCAATGTGCGGATTGATGCCCTGTTTAGTGGTTGGGCAGACACTGAAGAGGTAAGGGTTCGCTGGATGGGGCAGGCGGAAATTCTACGGCTGAAACAGGAGCAGGAACGTGCGGCTCATGCAGAGGCAATCGCCGCCAGTCTGAAAGATGCGCAGGATGAAAAGCTCGCTATGGCCACCAGTATGAAAGACGCACAGCTACGGATAGACGCTTGTATGAAAGACGCACAAGACGCGCAGAGCCATATGGCCATGATAGAAGCATCGCGGTCCTGGCGTATTACCCGACCCTTGCGGATGATTATGGCACTGGTTCGACGTCAGAACGAGGCAGGCTGAGTGCGGGTACTCTATGTCAGCCCTGAAAGTCCATTAATCCCGCAGGCGGGAGGCATTGCTACCTATATCGGGGAAGCCCTGCGCGCCCTGCGATCAGCAGGTCATGAGGTGGCCTTGCTGAGCTGGGGCCCCCCGTCGGCGCGCACGGTGTGGGTGCAGGATTGGTTGGAATGGTTAAGTCCGGATCGGCTCTTCTGGTACGAAGAGGTTCCCGAATGGTGGCGGGAACATCCCGGATTTTCACGGACGCAGGTTGTATCCGAGCAAATTGTTCCGGTATTGCGACAAGCTCTAGATGCCTTTCAACCGGACATTATTGAAGTTACTGATTATCACGCCCCGCTGTTTGCTTTTCTGGAACGGGTGCGTGCGGGTTTGGAGCGGCAGCCCTGTCCTGTGGTGGTGTTTCACCACGGGTTGTCGCTTGATACATGGATCAATGACGCTCAATGGCCGGGTGACGAGGACATACTCGAAGATTTTCACCGGGAAGTTGTCCAATTGCGATGGGCAGACATGGTCCTCTGTCCATCGGAAACTGCACAGCAGCGTTTGCTGGAATTGGGTATCGTGCGGGAAAAAATGGCGGTTGTTCGTGAACCATTCACTTTTCCTGTCGAGCAGAAGGTGTTCAGTACATGCCGGACCAGGTGGGCACATTTGGGACGATTTACCTACAGTAAGGGCGCTGACGCCCTCATCTATCATCTCAATCAGATACTGGGTACGCCTTTTGAGCCCACAGGGCTTCGGATTCTGGGAGAGGCGGGTCCGTCCACATTCCGGGAAGTCGATTTTTGGGAGCGTTATCAGACGCGAGTGCCGCCAGAATGGCACATTAATACCGAATGTATTGGTGCTTACCTGCGGGAATCCATTGGTGATCTGTTGTCCGATGTGCGTTTTGTAGCGCAATTTTCACGGTCCGAAACTTTTGGGTATACGACCGTGGAAACGATAGCACATGGGGCTATTCCGCTGATGGCCCGTGGTTCCGCAATGGCCGAACTGGTTCCGGCTGAACTGGCTTCCGGGCTTCTCTCGCACGTATATGCCGATCAGCAGGAACTGCTGCGGGTTCTGAAATTCTGGTCGGACGACTTTGAGGAGAAAAGGTGTCTGTGGCGCTCTACTCTGGTGCAATGGTTGCATCCGGATCGGTTTGCACAGACCATCACTAGGCATTATACCGGCCTGATGGGATCCTGGCGTTCCCCAGAAACAGGCGCTCTGCTGCAGCGGTTCACATCCCGCGATGTTACTGTGCTCATTCCTCATCGGAACGATTTCGTCAACCTTTTAAGCTGTCTGGAATCCATTTATGGACAGACGCAAACGGTTGCAGAAATCATACTGGTAGACGATGGTAGTCTACCGGAAATTCAGCAAGAACTTGACGCACTACGGGATTTGCCGCGCTTGCGTATTCTGCTACAAAACAATCAGGGACTGTGCGCGACACGAAACCGCCTGATCGATGTCTGTCGTACGCCATGGGCCGTTTTTCTGGATTCGGACGACCGTCTTGCCCCGGAATTCGTTGAGCGTTGCCTGACTTGCGTCGAGTCGGCGCATGCCGTTATCCCGAGGCGACAAAACTTCGGGGATAATAGCAATGTATACCCGCAGACTACGATCGGTTCACCCTTGCATTGGGTTTACAATCACTTTCGCATGACGGCCTTGATCCAGACGGCATGTCTGCGTAGTCTGCGCTTTGATCCAGATCTGCGGCATGGGGAAGCAGACGACTGGGACTTCTGGTTGCGATTCACGATGCAGGGGTATCAGGCGGTGACCTATCCCGCCCCTTTATTCCTGTACCATATGCGATCAGGTAGCATGTCGTGGCCTTGGTCCACAGGCCAGGCATTGCGGACCGAAGGGTTGCTGCAGGCGCGTTTGTCCGAGGCCCGCCTGGATACTGTTTGGCGCAGAGACGCGGAATTGGGTGGTCTTTGGCGATCGCTTCTGCAGGCACGACGTTTGGCAGAAAAGAGCTAAAATGGATCGTTATTATGATTGGCAGCAGTCGCGGCGGGTGCGTGATATTGTCGATGCCGAACCGGATGTGCTTCGGCGAGCGCCTGAAACCGGTCAGGCGGTGAGTGATGCGCTGAGTGCTCTGGAATTTACGGGATCCAATTCGGCGATAACGAATCCTGTCGTCGGATGTAAGAGCGAGTTCTCACCGGAACACGGTGGAAAGGTGCTTCGTGTGTTTGTCGATATCCAAATTGAGCCTGCATTGAGCCTGCGCCGCTTTTTCGAGTTTCTGCGCCCAAAGCTTGAGGTCCAGGGAATACAATTTGTTGCAGAACGCGCATCTGCCGATATTCAGTGGGACCCTTACGGGGGGTGGACGTATGCACCACCTACCAGCGACGATCTGCCCTTTGTCAGTACCTTCCACGGGGCGATGGGTTGGTTCGCCCCGTGGGATTGGGAATATACCGATCCGCAAAGCGCCTTGGAGCATCAGGTGTATGCAGTGCAGCAATACATGCAATGGAAACGCTTTGGAGATCGGGTGACGACGTTCATTGTCCCCAGTTTCTTTGCTGGTAGAGAGCTATGCGAAACGCTGGGGGTAGACGCTGACAGGATTGCGGTTGTCCACCACGGCGTTGATCCTGCGGTATTCTGTCCCGATGGGCCTAGGGAAGCAGGCGTGGGCTTTTTGCATATCGTTGCGCACTGGCGAGTTAAAAAGAACATCGAACGCATTATTGCTGCGCATCAGCTAAGTGGCGTATCCCAGCCGTTGACCGTCATTGCCAATTCGTGGGAACCAAAGGGCTTGCCAGCAGGCGTCCATCACGTTCCGGGGCCCGTGCCCGCCACACGGGTGGCAGAATACTATCGGGGCGCACAGGCGCTGGTGTTTGCCACGCTGTCGGAAACTTTCGGACTGCCCGCTTTGGAAGCCATGTCTTCCGGCTGTCCGGTCATCGTGGGGCGAGGAACTGCTACGGAAGAACTTTTCGGATCCACAGCCCTTGTGGTTGATCCGTTTTCTGTGACGGACATTGCCGGGGCCATGGGACGTATGACGGATCCTGCGGTCATTGCGGACTACCGCCAGCGCGGTTTATTGCGGGCGCAGAGTTTTTCATGGGAACGCACGGCCCAATCGCATCGTCGGATTTTCCAGAAGGCGGTGTGGGAACACCGCTTACACCATCCGAAGCGGCGGCCCCGGCACTTTTGGACACGCTGGATGGAAGAGCGTTAGTGCGCCATCCAACGTAAGGCTACCGCCACATAGATGGGGAATGTCTCGACGGGTGTGTGCAGTGTCTGTAGAAGCAATGTTCACCTCAGAGTAAGATGAACTACAGGTTGCGACGGGTCTCGTGATCCTGCCAGATATCCTGATAGATCTTTTCCATGTCCAGAACCAGTTGGGGCGTGTCAAAGACGGGTAGCTTTTCAGGGTGATTGCGCAAATGTGCCCGCCAGATATCGAGTTGGGTCCGATCCTTGGCAAGGGCAACAGCCGTTTCCTTGTAAGTATCCCAGTCCGGCAGAATGCATTCGTCGAGACCTGCTGAATGCACCAGACTCGCGCATACGCGGGAAGCAAAAGTATTGCCCGGAACAGTGAGAATGGGAACCCCTGCCCAGAGCGAATCGGATGCTGTGGTGTGGGCATTATACAATTCCGTATCAAGAAACAGATCAGCAGCCTGTATGCGCTGAATATGCTCATCGCGGGGAAGCGTAGGACCGAATATCAGGCGAGCGGGATCTACACCCTGTTTGCTGGCAAAAGCTCTGAGGTGGTTTTCCACCAGTGCGCCGCTCTTGAATGTCCAGAAGACACTATTGGGTGTCGCCTTGAGAATGTCCATCCACAAGGAAAAGACGCGCGGTGTGAATTTATATGCCGTATTGAAGCAGCAATAAACGAAAGCATCCTCTGGGAGGTCGAGTGCCTTTCTTACCGGGGGGGTCTTCAGAATGATTTCCCGGTGACTATTGATTTGATAGCTGTTGGGTAATGTGAGTATCCTCTCTGAAAAAGCGGCGGCGCTCTCTGCCGGCGTCACCCAGGGGTCCCCAAGGATATAATCGATGAAATCGGCACCACTGGTGCCAGGAAATCCAAGATAGTTGATCTGTAGCGGTGCGGGACGGCGCGCCAGCGCACCCATGCGATTGTCTGATGTGTGGGCCATCAAATCCACAAGTATCTGAACGCCGTCATCCGAAATACGCTGAGCCATTGCCTCATCTGACCATCCCCGCATCTCGATGAAATGTTCGCATTCATTGCGTATCCGATGCCGGTATGTGCTATTGTCATCCGCACCCCAGCTATAGACGAACACTTCAAACTTCTCGCGGTCATGCAGTCCATAAAGCAGTAGAGTGTTATGCGCGTTGGGATGATTACGCACATCGGCAATCATGTACCCGACACGTATGCGACCAGAAGCATATGCCTTGTCGGTAAAGCGGGGGTGCGCATCAATCGGTCTGGCACCCTGCGCGTTCGCCCGGGCGATGGCAAGTTGTTGTTCCGCATTGAAGGGCGTGTACAACGCGGTGAATATCCGTATTGCTGGCAGCTGATCCCTTTCCATGAAAGTTTGAACATGGGTGACCAGCTTCTGCTCAAGGGTTTCAATATCATCCCGCCAATCGCAGGCGCGCCGCCTGGCCTCGATCAGGCCGTCTAAAGCCTGGGGATTATCGGGTTGTAATTCCAGTGCCTTTTCGTAGGCCTTAATGGATTCAGGAAGTCTTCCCTGAATAAAGTGAATGGCCGCCTGTCCATTCCATGCATCGACAAAGTCTAGCCAACGCTCGGTTATTTTAAGAAAAACAGGCTGCGCGGCATCGAGGTGTCCAGATTGCAATAGTGACGTGGCGAAATGTTGCTGAATGATGGGATTATCCGGGGCGTTGGCCACTGCCAGTTGATAATGCGCCACGGCTGCGGCCCAGCCATCGCGCATTCGAATGGATTGTGCGAGTCCAAAGCGCGCGGCTGGGTGTGTCGGGTGCAACACAAGGCACTGTTCGTAATGTTTAATGGCATCATCGAGATGCCGCTCAGTAAGTTCTGCTTCGGCAAGGTTGAAAAAAGCTTCCGGGTTTTGCGGCGACAGGTCGAGCGCTTTTCTGAGGGCAATCAAAGCTTCTTCGCGGCGCCCACGCAAGAGTAGTAAACGTCCCCAGGTGTTCTGGAATGCGGTGGATTCCGGGTTACGTTGAATGACAGCTTGCAAGAGCTGTTCCGCCTCGTCCAGGCGCCCCTGCTGGCAGCGGATGACCCCTAACAAATGCATGGCATCGATCTGCTGGGGATCGGCGCGCAGGACGCTGGTATATATTTCCTCAGCCGTCTGATGGTTTCCCTGGCGATGATGGGCAAGCGCAATCTGGATACCTTCGGCAAGGCTGACCTGGCGTGGCTCGGAATTTTCGATTAAGGATGGCATGTCATTGAATCCAGTCGTTGGCGGAATTGCCAGTAACGCGGCACAGCGGCCATTGAATGTTGGATACAGCCGAAACAGCTAGCAGAGTATTAGATCTCGCCATGTATTTATAAGGACCTTTAAGATTGGGCTAGAGTAATTGATAGACTTGCAATGATGTTAGCACAACCTCGATGATTTCTGAATCGGGGCCGAGTGGCCATGGCGGTGTCAGCAAGTTGAGGTATGAGAGGGTTTGGCGCGTCCTGGGGGCGTCGGTCTGCTGTTTGCCCACTGCGAAAGTGTATCCTTGCACGCAGGGTGCTGAGACGGCTTCCGTTTCTGGTAGGGCTGCTGGCCACCTGCGCGGCACCAACCTACTTACTGAGATGTATGAAGAGCCGTGGCAAGGATGCCCCGCCCAACAAGGTGTGGGTCTATAGACAGCCATGCTCGAATTCCCGCTTGATCGATATTCGGGGGACTGTTGTTCTGACTTTCGGAAACTCGGTCATGGCAGTGAAGTGGCTTGCGGGGAGCCATCTTTTTTTGGATGACAGCGCAGCAACCTGTATAATCGGCTGTGCAACGAAAGCTAGTGTCCAACAGCCACAAAGCATACTATAAACGGTTACCGCATGAATCATCACGGTTTTTACTTGCGTCCCTACGACATGCCTTCTAAAAGACTCTCATAAATGCATAAAAACAGCCATGATCCGCAATTGCTTCAGAAAGCCATGAACGATCTCGACCTTCTCAAGCAGCTTTGGTTGTCCATGAATGACCTGCATCCCATTGGTGACGATAGTCCCTCGGGGGCACATCCGCTGTATGTCCTGGAAAATGAGCGGGCGACTCAGCGCAACAGATGCCACGATCTCTTAAGCCGTCTACAGGATGCACTGACCGAGATAGCAAGGAGCACCCGCCAGATATCGTCCCCTCAAGTGCTTCCAACCGATCAGAGCCTAAGTCACCCAACTGAACTGCGCGTACTCACCGAACGGCTCGAATATATTGAGGAAAAAAACCGGCGCCTGACCGCTGAACTGAATGAGATGCTGCATTCACATTCGTGGCGACTCACCAAACCGATACGGTTGACCATCACCGCAGTGCGTCGCAGTCTGCGCATTGCCAGAGCGATCGCTTCTCCCGGTCAGCACGGTAAACAGGCCCGCAATGCCCTCGCCCGTTCCCTGTACCATCGTCTTCCGGCCCCTGTGCACTTCAAACGACTCTTGCGCCAAGCCTACAAGCGACTTTTGTTTCGTCACGCATACAGCGGGTATGAGGGGTGGATTCGCCAGAATGATACCTTGTCCAGGGAGGACGTGGCTGCCATTCAGGAACAAATTGCCACCTGGGCGTCACCGCCCACTATCTCGGTGATCATGCCGACCTACAACTCCCCCGAACAGTATTTGCGAAAAGCTATCGAATCGGTACGCAAGCAAATCTATCCATACTGGGAATTGTGTATAGCCGACGACGCATCCACCCAATCGACCATGCACCAGATTCTGAATGAATATGCTGAAGCGGACCCTCGAATTAAAGTGATACACCGTGCTCAGAATGGCCATATATCCGCATCTTCCAATGACGCACTCAGCCTGGCAACCGGCCAGTATGTCGCCCTGCTCGATCATGATGATGAGTTGCCTATACACGCCTTGTATTGGTTGGCCGCGGAAATCATTTCACATCCAGAAGTAGAACTACTCTACAGCGATGAAGATAAAATCAATGAAAAGGGCAAAAGATCAGACCCCTACTTCAAGCCCGACTGGAATCCGGAACTACTTCTAGGCCAGAATTACATCAGTCATCTTGGCTGCTACAAACGCTCGCGTGTAGTAGAACTCGAAGGATTCCGAGAAGGCTTTGAAGGATGCCAGGACTGGGATCTTGTCCTGCGGTTTACGGACAACCTCGATCCGCAGAAAATACGCCACATCCCTGCCGTTCTCTATCATTGGCGGATGCTGGCCAATTCCACGGCCAGTGACCTCTCTGCAAAACCTTATGTGACGTCAGCTGCCATCAAAACGCTGTCTGAGACGCTGGAACGTCGCAGCGAACAGTTTACGCTGAACGATACCTGCAATGGGGCATTCTATGTGCCGAGCTTTAAGGTGCGCGGCACCCCTCTGGTCAGCATCATCATCCCCACACGAAACGGTCTTCAAGACCTCAAGCTATGCCTTGATAGCCTGCAGCGCACGGATTATAGCCACTATGAAATTCTGATTATTGATAATCAGAGTGATGATCCGGATACAATTGCATACCTTGCGGCATTGCGGGAAAGACCTGGATATCAAGTACTGTCCTACCCTTATCCGTTCGATTATGCCGCCATGCATAACTGGGCCGTGCCGCAAGCACATGGCGAATTTCTTTGTCTGCTGAATAACGACACGGAAGTTTTCACGTCATCCTGGCTGGATGAAATGCTGGGTGAGGCCCAACGACCTGGTGTCGGTGCCGTGGGGGCTAAGTTACTTTACCCCAATGGCAGCATTCAGCATGCAGGGGTGATACTGGGTATGGGTGGAATCGCCGACCATGCCCATAAAAGCTATCCAGGGGATGCTTATGGTCATTACGGGCGGGCTTCTCTCGTGCAGAATTTCAGCGCCGTTACCGCTGCGTGCATGGTAATCCGCAAGTCGCTATGGGAAGAGATGGGCGGCATGTCACCTGAGCTGGCCGTCGCCTACAATGATGTGGATTTATGCCTTCATCTGGTCGAAGCCGGATATCGGAACGTCTGGGTTCCACAGGCCGTATTATACCATCACGAATCCAAAACCCGTGGGGCAGATATTGCACCGGCTAAAATGATGCGCTTTGCCATAGAGCACGCCTACATGCAGTGGCGCTGGGGAAGGGTATTACAGAATGATCCAGCCTATAACCCAAATCAGGCACTGGATTATGAGAACTTCACCTTGGCGGCAACCCCCAGGGTCCAACGCCCATGGCGTGATGATCCGTTAAAAATAGACGTACCTTACGGACTACCGCTTTACGCCCCTGTACCCTTGAGCCTTGTCCGGGGGGGTGCGATTAAAGGCAGTTTTCCGGTGCCCTATGGCATCAAAGGGACACTCAATCGCTTCTTGATACTCATGGGCAATTATAGTGGCACTTCCAATGGAATCCTGGTCTGTACACTTGAGGATCACCATGGCCAGAGTGGCACCTTTGAGGCAGACTTGACGGACTCTGCGGACAATGCCTTTTTAACCCTGGGACTCACCCAAGGGAAGATATCTCTCAATGGGCAAGAGCGTCTTACCTTCCATTTCCAAACTGAAAATGCTACGCGGCCTATGGCCTTATTTGCTTATCCCTTGGTTGACCCTTGGAGCCACCAGATTTCTGGTCACGAGGCCTGTGCCCTGCGCATTATATTGCTGGTCACGTAGGCTTGAATAAAGTTTCTGCTCGAATGTGATCAAGCGTGTAATGGAGTGGTCGTGAATCAGGTGGCAGTATCTCCATCCCTCATTCGACACTCCCACCGCCATGCATGCGTGATCATGATCTCCAGATCAGCAAATCGAGGGCACCAGCCCAGATCCCGCCCCGCTGCAGCACTATCGGCCACCAGCCGCGCCGGGTCGCCCGGCCGACGCGGCATTATCCGCACTGGAATCTCCCGGCCGGTCACGCGCCGCGCGGTATTGATGACCTCTCTGACCGAATAACCCACTTCAGTGCCCAAATTCCACGCCCGGCTGGGGCGCCCCGAACACAGATAATCCAGAGCCAGCGCATGGGCATCGCAAAGGTCAGTCACATGGACGTAATCCCGAATGCAGGTACCATCCGGCGTATCATATTCATCACCAAAAACCTGCAATTCTGAACGCCGTCCGGAAGCCACCTGCAAGACGATGGGGATCAGATGCGTTTCCGGCTCATGCTGCTCACCCAATTCTCCTTCAGGATCCGCACCCGCCGCGTTGAAGTAGCGCAAGGCCGCCCAATGCAGGCCATAGGCCAGCTGGTAATCGGCCAATATTTCCTCAACCATGCGTTTGCTGCGTCCGTAAGGATTGATGGCGCGCAAGGGGTGAGCTTCATCAATGGGAATATACATCGGTTCCCCAAACACCGCCGCCGTGGACGAAAACACCAACCGATCTATCCCATGGGCACGCATGGCATCTAGCAGATTTAGGGTGTGGGCCACATTGTTGCGATAATATGCCGCTGGCTCTTGAGAGGATTCACCCACCTGACTATAGGCACCAAAGTGCATCACCGCAGTGAATGGTCGCTGACCCAGCAACCGATCCAACAACGCCGAATCCGCTAAATCTCCTTCCACCAGTTCGCCAAAGCGCGCCGCCTCCCGGTGCCCGGTACTGAGATCATCCAGCACCACCACCTCATGGCCGTCTTGGGCCAGACGCTTGACCATGTGCGAACCAATATATCCCGCCCCGCCCACCACTAGAATCCGCATGGTCTCCACCTCAGAAACATCCATTCCCATCATCACCTGAGGCATCGCCCAGCAATCCTAACAGCGCGACGTTGCCGACCTCTGCCCACTACTCTCATAATCTTTTCTTAATCCAGCGCATAGCTTTAACCAACTTGCGCAGCGGTGCCGTAAGCCGCCAGGAGTGTGAAGCATAGGTGGCGGATAATTCCGCGGCAAGATTGCCAATATGCACAGCAGTGGCTGCTTCCTGCAGCTTGTGCCGCTCAACCTCCTCAGAGAGGATTACTATGTTTTGGGTTTTCATGGCAACAGCTGCTGTAAGCTGAGCAAGCCGCTCCCTATGCAGTATCTCTCGTTGCCTGATCTGTAGATCGGCTAAAGCGTCATGATCCTGCCAATCTAAACTGGTCGGACGCAGTTTGGCTTCAAACACGCCGCCGTTACCCGCTAGCCGTTGCGCGATTTCATCGGGGAGATTAAAGATGAGATATGGATCACTGCCCAAACAGGTTATCAGAGGATGTCCGCTCTCATTATCTACTGCAATATCTGCCTGCCCTGTCACGTGCGGATGGTCCCAACCCCAAACCCTCTCCCCATCAATACGTAGCCGACAATCCTCCACAGTAAACTGCGCCAGTCGTGTTGTGGGATCCCAACGCAGATAACAGTAATCTGCTGCATCCCCAGCGGGCACACAAAGATGTACCAGCAGATGATCATCCAGAAGAAAAACATCCCGCGTACTGCGGTCTTCACTGAACTGGGTATCCTTCCCCCAATAGACCTGACTAACAAATTTCCGGCTGTCCCGTCTGGTATCCAACGCTTTGCGCCAAGCACTTTGACCGTGTGTAATAAGGGGTAAGTCCTGAAGTAATAGCGGCTGCCTGGCTATATACGGACGCAGCGAACGGTGATGATCACGATAGCTGTTACCCTTTCCCAGCATGCCCGTGGTGCTGATGCGATACCAGAATAAGGGCTCTGGTACGGCGACCATCGGAATCCCGGCTAGACTCGCTTTGGCAAAAAACTCCCAATCTTCATGTCCGGCGCGATCTTCGGTAAACGCGCCCAACGCCAGGAATGTTTTCCGTTGAATCAGCGCGTTGGCATCACCAAAAACATTCCTTTCAATGCCTGTTACACAGGGTCCCGCCAAAGGAATCCAGGTCTGATCTGGTTTCTGCCAGAATACCGGGGATCCTTCACCCTTAAAAATGTCCATCGCCGTTGTGACAATGCTGGAATCGCTGTTCAAGGCAGCCCGGACCATCGTACGCACTTCTTCGGGGCACGCAACATTGTCGTCATCCATAAACAATAACCACTCACCCCGCGCTTTGCGCGCAGCGGCATTGCGGGCGGCCCCTAGATATTTGTTTTCCTGTCGGATAATGGTCCAGCCCCGCGATTCAAAAATTGGGACCAATTCTTTGAGATAGGTCGTGCTGGCGTGATCGCAACTCCCATCGTCGACCAACACCACTTCCATATTGGGATAGTCCATGGCCTGCAAGGAGGCGATACTTTGGGCCAGGAAATGTGGGCGTTCATGGTGCACGAGGCAGACGCTGACCAACGGCCATTCATTGGGGTCGGCCGGGATAGACGGGCCTGGCTGCGCTATCAGGGATTGGAACAAGGCCCGCCAGGAAGCAGAGATTTCTGCTTCGGTCATCGCAGTTCCCAACAACAGCGGCTTGTTCTGCATATCGACAGCTTCATCAAAGGCCATGCGAATTGCTTCAGAAAATGCTGCGGAAGTTGGTTCCACCAGCCTGTGTCGGTCACTGGCAACAATTTGCTCTGGTGTCGCCCCGGCATTCGATATGATGCTAGGTATGCCCATTTGCAGGCATGCCTGCACATTATAGGATGCATTATCTTCAATGGCCGGTATTACTGCTACACATGGGTGAGTTTGCAGATAACTTATCGATGCGTGGGAATCCAATTGTCCCAGTATTTGTACTCGCCATGGCCAATCCGCTATGTGGCGGGAGATTGTGGCAAAACCATCGTCATCCCCCACACGTCCGTTTTTACCCAGGAAAGTGATTCTGATCGGGGAAGGGAGGGAGTCCTTCAATGCATCCATGGCGTGGAGAAAAACCAGTAGTCCGTGCCGGGTGTCCAGGCGCCCCAGATAGATGATTTCCTGAAATGCCACCGATACCGTCCGCACTGCAGGTTCAATACCCGTCAGATTGGGAATAACTTGGATTGTTTCCGGCGTATGAGGCACCTGCGCACGCAGCCAATGCAGCATGTAGGTGCTGGATACAACCGCATGCTGAGCATATTTCAGGCTCTGCGTTTCCATGTGAATGCATTCAACGGCGTCAGCATCCGGGAAACGTCCGTCTGCGGCATATTCCCATGCTGTCGGTGTGTTTATAGCGAGGCAAATTTGCGTATACGGTAAGCCGATTCCTTGCTGCTGAGCGAGAAGACTGTAATACGCACTGCCACCCACATCGTAAATATAGGCCGATATAAAACGGCGTTGTTGCAGGAATCGGTACGCCAACCAGGAGCGCGCTATATGCCATGGGCTCGCAATTTCTTCATCGGTCGCGGGCAGTGCGAGTAACGCCACGCCCTCTTCGGCATACATTCGTTGATCTGCAAGAAACATGTCAGATTCGGCTGCATGGTATCCGAGAGTAAGGACCGTGACCGGATGTCCTTCATTCCCTAAAACACGCGCGAGTTGGTTGCAGGCTATCACCACTTCAGAATCACTCTCAGGACTCTGGGTGTCAGGGGCGACAATGGCAATGGGGGGTGACTGCCAACGCCCCTTGTCCTCTGTGCCGTGGCGAAGCAGAATGTCCCAGTACTCAAGCATCTGTAATACAGGCCCGAAATCGGCGGGCTCTAGCGCGCGTCCGGATAATGCCCGCAGGTTTTCGTAAAGCGTGGATACCCAAGGCGGCAAATCGATCTTCGCTATAGAGCGTCGCAATTCCGGGCGAATGCGTTCGCTGAGAATTCGTTGCCGGGATATCCTGTCTAGAGGGCGATGAAGCAGTTTACCGAGGCTTTCCAGTTGAGAATCGCCATCGGTAAACCATCGGCCATAATCCACCACAAAACCAATCTGCCTTTCACTGTCCCGAATCGCGTCAAGGTTGTACCGCACCCATATTCTCAGCGCCTGCTTCAAATCCATTTGGTTACGTTGGATGAGCGATACTATGACTTCGATAGGATCCCGTACTGCCAACACAAAGAAGGGACTCAATCCACATTGCGATAATAGCACACGCCATAAGGGTAAGAATCGGGTGGTTCGAGGATCCTTGAAGCCACGCTGAGGGCCTTCTGGTTTGATAGAGAGGAGTAATTGCTGTAGAGCATCGCGGAAAGGCCTGGTTGTTGCACTCTGCCACCAGCGGGAAGGGTATGGGTCAGCGCCATAATCACCATGCCATGACTGCCCCATCGCTTCCAGCAGCTCTTCCTGGATGGTGACAAGTTCGGCATCTTCCCAGTTGCCTACCGGGTTGTGTTGATCGGCATCGATCAATTGCCTGCCCATATCAACGCCGAAAGAATCACACATGCTGGCCAGCAAAGAGGACCCGCTACGATGCATGCCCAGGATGAGCAGAACTGAATGGCCTTCCAACGGTTTATTTTTTGCCATCACAATTCCTGCTTAAATGAATGTATATCTTTTACAGGTAACGCAGAAGAGAACCATATGAAGAGACCGAGCAGCGCGACCGAATGATCTCCCTGGCACACCTGAACCACGCAACGGCAGCACAACAAATTTAAATGTATTAAGGCTGCCACGGAAAATCTTCGATTTGCGCACTCTGGTCAGACTGACCGTCCAGAGATGGTGTCGATGTAGCTCTTTTGAGAGCCTACAGGCAAAGCATTACGCTGTTCAAGAAGCATAATACATCGAATCGCAAGATCAAACGATCTATAACAATTATGAACAATTAGCGCCATATGTTTAAGTTGATCATCGCTCAATAAATCAGGCAATGAAAAATCTCTAGTGTAAACGATATCTGCTTCTAGCAATTGATTTAATGGTTGGCGATTGTTATTGTTTATTATAGCCGGGGCAATCGGCCACTGTTTTACAGCAGCAAAGCAATGGGGAATAAACCCTTGATGACGAAGTTCGACATCAATATCTCCTATGGATGGCTGATTCTTGTATAGCTTAAAAAATGAAACCTCAGTTTGTATTGCTACAGTGCTTTCCAATCTTTTCTTTCCATTGGCGAATACCGAAAGCTCACCACCCTGAATATCAATCTTCAGGAAATCAATTAAACTTATCTCTGCAACATCATCCAACTTGCTGGTTTCTATTGGGATCCTTTTGACAACTTCCGCTAGCGGTTTAAGGGATTGGAATATCTCAAAAGATTTTGGGTCTGGGTCGAACAAACTCGTCATCCCTGATCCGCGACATATGTTCAAAATATGAGTTTCACCATCGCCGACTGCATACGGGAGATACCTTTCATTTTCCCCCTTCTTAGCCAGCAGTTCCGCCAATGCTTGTTCTTGTGGTTCAAAACCCGTAACACGACATACCCCAGAGTCCATCATAGGTTTGTAGGGCGGTTCGCCGTCAATGGGGTTTGCGCCAATATCTACAATTTCTGTAAGCCTATCTACCTGCAAAATCTCACATATTATATCTTGCTTCATTGGGGTTCCTATCGGCATATGTTCCGCCCAAAGCAGGTAGGCCAATACGTCTGCCTGCCTCAGTCTTGCTGATGAGGCATGTTACCGCTTCTATCGAATTGAATTATCTCTACCATACTGATTTAGAGAATTAAATAGCATTTAAACACTGCCTACTGTCCATGCGAAGGGGATTCACTGCTTGTACCTTTCGCCACCCAATGTATCGCCTCCCCACTATAATCAGGGATCACGGTAGCCGGTACATTCTGGTAATTTCCACCCGACGAGTTGAATTGCACTTGCGGCGGTGCGCTGCGGCTATGATTGTGCAATATGACTGCATCGGCACCCAAAGACGCAGCCCGCTTTTCGATGCTGGCAATCACCTGGGCGGATGGTGTGCCCGCAGGCGCGCTGGCATGCAGATTGGCAATGACCACGTATGGTCGGGCAGGATCACTCGTGAGCGCCTGGACTACGGACGTGGGGGCGTAATGATGTGTGCTGATCGGGTGAACGGTGACCTGTGAACTGGCCGCACAACCCGTCAATCCTAATGTACCCAGCACCAAAGCACCGACAGTGATCGCTTTCATGGCCTATCCTATTTCTTGACGGCAGTGGATTTTGCAGTTGGCATGATCTGAATATGCGCCTGCTTCCTGAGCTTTTGCAAATATACCGCTGTCTCCTGATTGGTTAAGGCCGATTTCAGTTGAGGCGTAATCTCTTTCAAGGGCAGCACCACAGCGGGCCGTTCCCCCAAATCCTGAATGATGACATATCCACTCGGCATGGAAATCGGACCGATCACCTCATTCTTCTTTACTTTCTTCAGAGCTTCTAAAATCGGGGCGGAAATTTCGTTGGAATTCACCCATCCCATTTCGCCCCCGAGTACGGCATTAGAGGCTTGCGAATGGGTTGCTGCCAGATCCGAGAAGCTCTGACCCTTCTTCAGCTCTCCCAGAATGGCTTTGGCCTGGGCATAGCTCGGCACGACGATCTCGCTCAACCGGTACTGCTGCTTTGGTGCTGTTTTCACCAAATCATCGTACCGTGATTGAATGGCCTTTTCCGAGACCGGATGCTGGGATTGATACTGCTGCAGCGCGGCGTCAATCAGCATGTTTTCTTTCTCGGCGGCCATCGCCTTTTGAAAGGCTGGTGTTTCCGCCAATCCAGCCTTTTTTGCCTGCTGCAAGAGGAGAGTGCGGTTGATCAGCGTCTGCAGGGCCTTTTGTGCAATTGACGGATTTTTGGCCGCAGCTGCATCCGCGGCATCCACTTGCTCGCTAGTGATGGATTGCCCATTCACCACCGCCAGGGTTCCGGCCATCGCTTGCGCAGAGAGACCCAGTACAGCTGCGGCAAGCAACCATGGGGAAAGCGCAGAAGCAGAAGAAGGGGAAAATCGCAGCATTAAAAAACTCTCCTTTTTGACAGAACTTCGATCAAAAACTTTGTTGTAATATGAAATAGGCATCCACGCGTTCTTTGCTGAGATTGGCCGCGGAACTGGCCGGATATAGGCTGTGCGACACTGGCAGTGCACTCATGACAGAAACGGACGTGCCCCAACGGGTGCTCATATTCAGACCAACGCCTACATCCGATAAAT
>JAAOMR010000503.1 GCA_018853935.1 Acidithiobacillus ferrivorans | reverse complement strand
AGGTGGTGGGCGGTATCGTGATGATGAACCAGGGTGGCAACGCCTATGCCCTCATCCACCAGATCCAGCGCAAGCTGAAGGACATCCAGCCCTCCCTGCCCAAGGGCGTGCAGGTTGTCACGACTTATAGCCAGGCCCCGCTCATCCAGCGCAGCATTCATACCCTGACCGGCAAGTTGCTGGAAGAATCCCTGGCGGTGGCGCTCATCTCCCTGCTCTTTCTGCTGCGCGCGCGTTCGGCGCTGGTGG
>JAAOMR010000502.1 GCA_018853935.1 Acidithiobacillus ferrivorans | reverse complement strand
TGGTGGGGGTCATTCTTCTGGTCGGCGCACTCAACTTCTTTCCGGCACTGGCGCTGGGTCCGATTGCAGATCAACTGGCGCCCCTTGGCACCCTGACTCACTGAGGAATCATATCCATGGAATCTACCCATCATAAACATGCGGCATCTTCGATCAACTGGAAGGATCAGGGTCGGGGTGCGCTGTGGGACAGCTTCAGCATGCTCTCCCCGCGTCGCCAGTTGCGTAATCCGGTGATGTTCGTCGTCTACATCGGCTCATGGCTGCTGCTGGCCCTCTTTTTTCATGATCTGATCGTGCGTAACGGCGAGGCGCTCTTTACCGGCGTGATCGATTTCTGGCTCTGGCTGACGCTCCTCTTCGCCAATTTTGCGGAAGCACTGGCCGAGCGTCAGGGGGCGGCTCAGGCCAACAGTTTGCGGCAGAGCCAGCAGGAGGTCACCGCCAAGAAGCTGCCCAACCCGGTGCGGGAGGCGCGCTATAAGGAGGTTTCCGGCGCAAGCCTGCGTAGCGGCGACTTTGTCCTGATAGAAGCGGGAGACCTCGTCCCCACGGACGGTGAGGCGGTGGCTGGAGTCGCCGCCGTCGATGAAAGCGCCATCACGGGTGAGAGCGCGCCCGTCATCCGCGAAAGCGGGGGTGATCGTAGCGCGGTCACCGGCGGCACCCGGGTGATCTCGGACTGGCTTATCATCCGGGTGACGCAGGAGGCCGGACACACCTTCCTCGACAAAATGATCGCCATGGTGGAGGGGGCGTCGCGACGCAAAACCCCTAACGAAATCGCTCTAAGCATACTGTTGGTCGTTTTGACGCTCGTCTTTCTGGTGGTCACCATCACCATTTATCCGTTTTCCTGGTATAGCGTGCATTACGCCAGCCACTCCGGATCAGTGATCAGCTTGACGGTGCTGGTAGCCTTGTTGGTCTGCCTGATTCCCACCACCATCGGGGCCTTATTACCCGCCATCGGCATTGCCGGTATCGTGCGCTTGCTGCAATCTAATGTAGTAGCGACTTCCGGGCGCGCCATTGAGGCGGCGGGCGACGTAGATATACTGCTTCTCGATAAAACCGGCACCATTACCTACGGCAACCGATCCGCAGCGGCGTTTTACCCCGTTTTAGCCGTCACTCAGGAAACACTCGCACAGGCGGCTCGCCGCGCCTCTTTGGCCGATGAAACGCCTGAGGGCAAAAGTATCGTGACCCTTGCCGACAAACATTACCCGCAAAGCCGGGAAACATTGCCACCTGAAGCCCAATTGATCCCTTTTACTGCCGAAACCCGCATGAGTGGGGTGGACTGGAATGGGCAGCAATTGCGTAAGGGATCTCCCGACGCCATGAAGCTATGGGTCCAGTCGCTGGGAGGAGCCTGGCCATCGGAATTGGATGCTGAGGTACAGAAAATAGCCAGTGGTGGTGCAACCCCTCTGGTGGTCTGCTCTGGCGCGGCGGTATTGGGGGCCATTGAGTTGCGAGATATTGTCAAAGCCGACATCAAAGCCCGTTTTGCCGAATTGCGGGAGATGGGTATCCGCACCGTCATGGTGACTGGCGACAATCCGTTGACTGCCGCCGCCATTGCCGCCGAGGCTGGGGTCGACGACTATCTCGCGGAAGCCAAGCCGGAAACCAAGCTTGCCCGCATCCGGGAATACCAGAATGAGGGCTACATGGTCGCGATGACCGGGGATGGCACCAACGATTCCCCGGCCCTGGCCCAGGCGGATGTCGGTCTCTGCATGGCCAGTGGTACCCAGGCGGCGCGCGAAGCCTCCAACATGGTCGACTTGGACTCCAATCCGACCAAACTTCTGGAGATCGTCCAGATCGGCAAGCAACTGCTGATGACCCGCGGCGCCCTCACCACCTTCAGTGTGGCGAACGATGTGGCCAAATACTTCGCCATCATCCCGGCGGCGTTTGTATCGACTTATCCCCAATTGGGCGAGCTGAACATCATGGATTTGAGCTCGCCTACCCATGCCATCATGGCCGCAGTCATCTTTAACGCCCTCATCATCCCCTTTCTGATTCCTCTGGCCCTCAAAGGCATCAAGTTCCGTGCCGACTCGGCGCAGCACATTCTTCGCCGCAACGTGTGGATCTACGGATTGGGCGGCATTATTGCGCCATTTATCTTCATCAAGCTGATCGACATGCTGCTGGTTGTACTGTAGGAGGATGACACCATGATCAAAGACATCAAAACCGCGCTGTTGCTGTTCCTGGTTCTGGCCGTAATGACCGGTCTGATCTATCCCCTGGCGATGACGGGTATCGGCCAGGTGGTGTTTCCCCATCAGGCCAATGGCTCTCTCATTCGCCAGCATGGGCGGGTCGTGGGTTCCAGTCTCATTGGTCAGTATTTTCGCGAACCGCAGT
>JAAOMR010000501.1 GCA_018853935.1 Acidithiobacillus ferrivorans | reverse complement strand
ATTACCTGGACGAAACCGATCAGACCTCCTGCACCGCCTGGAACTACCACGGTTCCGGCATCGGCAACGTTGAATCTCTCGCCGCCGTTTTCCTGCGCAATTTCCATCAGGCCTATGTCTCCGGCAAGCAGCACGGTTTTGAGAATGGCCACTTCTTCCCTCTGGTCCACTGCGGCACTTCCTTCGGCAATTACAAGGAAATCCGCAAGTATCTGATCGAATCCGCTGAACTGCGCGAAAAGGTCAAGA
>JAAOMR010000500.1 GCA_018853935.1 Acidithiobacillus ferrivorans | reverse complement strand
TCACCGTCCCGCATCCCCATTTCCGCCGCCGCATGACGGCACAAGACCCGGTTCAGTGTCGAATTGGGCCAGTCATCGAAACGGGTATCTTCCGCATTCGCGCCATCCTGTATCGTGAAAATCGCCCCCTCGCTTTCCAGAACCGGCGCACCGCCGATCTCAAAGTTGCCGTCCACATAGCGGGAACGCACTACCCGGCCACTGATGGCCTTGCTGGGTAACACCCGAAAGTGTTGCCCGTTCCCGATTTTCAAATCTCCGTATCCATCATCAATTGCGATCATCCGTCATATCCTTTTCCAAAAGAACCCATGAGTTTTCGTGCCTGCTCGACGGCGGTCGATGAAAAACGCATTTCCTCGTCCGTCAACAGGGTTGCACCCTGCACAGGGGTTGCACCCGGCAGGGTTGCACCCTGCACAAGAGTGGTTTTCGTGTTACCCGATGATTCTGGTGCCGCATTGACGCCCGGACTGACACCCTGCGAAGATTCATGCGATCTACTTACACCTTGTAATTGTGGTTGTGGTTGTAAAAACGGTGTGGGTTGCACCCCGGCAAGGGGCTGCACTCCTACAAGGGGCTGCGCCGGTTGCGCGGGCGTAGATGATACCGGTACTGGTTGTGGCGAATGCGTCTGTACGGGGGGCGTCCATGTTCCGTTGTGATTCGGTTCCACACCATTTTCCGTCTGCCACTCACCAGAGACTTCCTGCGCGTCAGAACCGTGCCGCTCGCCAGAGCCTTGTTGCCCATGCGTGTTCAGCGGCGTTTGGCGAGGACTATGCCGTCCGCCCGTGACGGGTGCATCCCTGCTAGCTGCATCCCTGCTAGCTGCAAGCCTGCCGGGTGCAAGCCTGTCGGCTGCAAGCCCGGAATCGTGCTGACCGCCGTCCCGTGTGTCGGTGGAGCCAATTTCTTTTTCCAGTTGCGCAAAGCCCAGGATCATCGCGTGTTTCATCCAGCCCTGACGCGACAGGTTTTTCTGCCCCAACATCCGGAGAAAACGCTGAATCTCCAGATCGTCCGGAGTAGTGTTCCCGATGCGCAAGGTGATACGCGTACTCACCGGATTCTCCAGTCGCCTTGCATGAAACGGCTGATAAGCGTGAATACATCCAGCAGGCGCAATCCGTAAATCTTGTTCAGTACGAACATGAACACGAACCATAACAGCAGGAACACGGTCCATATCCAGCCGTGGATGACCAGTAACAGCCAGGGAATCACCGGAATGAAAACGTAATATTCCAGCCCGAAAACCGTTTGCGGGACCATCCCTGCGTTACGCCAGCGCATGTTCCGCCTCCAGAATCCGATAAGTTTCTTCCGAAATGATGCCGTCCCGGTAACGGTCCTCGATGTCCCGGATTATGGGCCGGCCATGCTGTACCAGCAGATCGTCGATCACCAGATACAAATCCTCGATGGAAGTTTCCAGAAGTTTCTTGCGTACCGTCGTCGTGAATGGCAGATATTCCCGGACCGCCGTGCGCTTGCCGTCTGTTGATTTTACCAGTAACTGTGAAACCACCAGGCGCAGGCAGTAGACCAAATCCTGTTTTTTCATGAGCTTTTCTTCCGTGGGAAACCCGGAGATCAGCCGGTCGATGGTAGCGCCCACCCCGATGGTATGAGTTGTAGATAAGACCAGATGGCCGGTCAGTACCAGTTCGATAGCCACTGCAATGCTTTCCCTGTCCCGCAATTCTCCGATCATCGCCGCGTCCGGGTGACGGCGCATACCCTCACGGATGAACAGGCTGAATTCCCGGATGTTGGTCGGCACTTCCGCATGATGAATGAAGCTGCGCGGTATCCGTCCCTCATGGATCATATTGGTAATCACATCCTGCAGGATGATCTCGATAGGATCTTCCGCCGTAATGATCTTCATGGAATGTTTGCCACGTTCCAGCCAGTCCCGCAGCATGGATGCCAGCAAGGTGGTTTTTCCCGATCCGGTTGGGCCGGTTACAAGCACCATGCCGCGTGTATGAAAAAAATGCTCTCGAATCGCATCGGGGATGCCGTATTCTTCGGGAAACTTAACCATCCCCGGCAGGGGCCGGATCGTGATCTGCACGTTGGTTTCACTGTTCGAGTTTTGTCCCTGCATCATATTCACGCGAAAACGGTGTTTTTTGCCGCGTCGCTCATGACCGATGGGATGGTGCTCTTCCACCACATAGGACATATTCAGTCCGCCGCGAGTGCGGTTCATTTCTTCCTGTGCCGCCGCACCACGAAACAGATGATTGGTGATGGATCGCATTTCTCCCGGATGAATGCTTTCCAGATGCAGGTTTTCGGCGGATTCCGTATCCAGAATGCGCCCATCGCGCGTCAACACCCGGTGTTCACCATACAGATTCAGAAACATCGGATATTCCGTTTGAAAATCGAGATCAGATGCGCCCATATCGGATGCCAGAATCAGCGCACTGTGCAAATCTTCCACCGTGAACATCAGAGCTTGCCCGCTTTCTGGATTTTTTGTATCGGAAGGCCCGGATTCCAGATCAGGGTATAATGATGTACCTGCCGCAAACCGGAAATATGCCAGGACGCGGGTTTGGTAATGCGTAAAATGCGGTCATTTTCCCGCAAATCCGCGCCATGATGGACGGTGCCCAGGTTGCTGATTGCGAAATACGGTGATCCGATCCGGTTTTTCGCGTGCAGGCGGTCGTACAACAAAATGCCCAAAAACGTGCGACGCATGGTGTACACGGCATCCGTAAAATTGTTTTTGGCGAGACGCACGCCATCGCGCCAACCTTTTTGCAGTCCGGAAACCCATGTGGCCCGTTGCGTTGCGGTATGTGGCAGTAATAGAGCGGGGATATTCCGCTCTTTGGGATACGATGGCAGGGATGGCATGAGATAGGACTGCCAGCGCGGGGTGCTGGTCAATAATCGCGCGGGTGCGTGAATTCGGTACAAGCGATGCGAAATCGTCAGAAAATCCGGATTGTGCAGGTGGATGGCCTCGTGTGCCTGTTCCAGAATCGGCGGCATCACCCAAACCTGTTTGCTGGAATAAGGCACGGTAAAAATCCAGCGCGAAAAATTCCAGACGTGATCGAGATAATGGCCCTCGCCCTGCAATCGCGCCCAGATTACTCGGTCCTCCCAAGCCAGTCCCGCCTGCGCGCCGACCTGCATGGCCTTTTGATAGATGGCTTTGCGATGAATGTGATACAGCGGGTCAGTCTTCACGTCCCGGTCTCTGGAACCGCTACCGCGACCCCATTTAACCAGTTCGGGATAAGGCGAGGCCGGGATGGTGACCATCTGGTGAATGGCGGGTACGGGCGCGGTCAGTGACGTGTCTGCATGGTGCATCATGAAAAGTTCCTCCTGAAAAAATCACTTCATTCTGGTGCCGCAGGAAACTCGTTACCGGGTTTTCTGTAGCATTGCAGTAAAGACATGACGGTGGGTCCACCGACTCGCTCAGTCGGGCAATGACCCTCTACACCCTTGGTGCCGCAAGGTTTCGGGTGGCGTCTCCGGCGACCACAAAGTGACCACAAAGTGACGCCAAAACGTGGTCGCCGGAGACCACAAAGTGACCACAGGGGGGTTGAAACGGGGGGGTAAAAAAGTGTAAACGTACATGATAGAGTAATGGGACCGTAAACCGTGATTTTCTGAGAAAAGCGCGTGTTGTAGGTTCCATAGGTATCAGGAGTAACAAGGGAGGTCGTTTTTGTCATGGAAAAACGGGCGGTTTCAACAGAGCATTTATACGGTCGTCTGGTGCGACGGATTCTGGAGCGGTTTGGCACCGAGCAACGGTCTGGACGGGAAGGGGCAGGCTTGCACCCGGCAGGGACGTTGGGGGAGTTGGGCGTGTGGTTGCGGTCTCAGGAGTGGAGTATAGCGACCCTGCGTTTGTACCGGATGGCGTTGCTCTGGTATTTCGTGGATGTGGGGGGGCAGGGGACGCGGGAGGAGGTGGGAGCGGTCCTGGGGA
>JAAOMR010000050.1 GCA_018853935.1 Acidithiobacillus ferrivorans | reverse complement strand
AGAGTCCTTCGACGAGGAGCGCCGCACGGCGCCGGATCCTGAAGCGCAGGGCCTGCCGCCACGCCACTATCCTGAGTGGGATTACCAAAGCCAGAGTTACCGACCGGACTGGGTCAGCCTCTACGAAGGGTTGCACGCCTCGGCGTCACCCGCAACGATTGATCAACTGCTCCTCAAGCATGCAACCCTGGCCAGACGGCTAAAACGCCTGCTCGACCTGCTCAAACCGCAGGACAAAGTGCGCATCCGTTATCAGGAAGAAGGCAGCGAACTGGATCTGGATGTCGCTTTGCGTTCCTGGATCGATTTCAAGAGCAGCAGCCCCCCCGATCCACGCATCAACATGAGCCATCGTACGGCGGGCCGCGACATCGCCGTCACTTTGCTGCTCGACCTCTCCGAATCACTGAACGCGCCCGTCAAAGGCAGTAGTGACGGCCAGACCGTCCTGCAATTATCGCAGGAAGCGGTATCGTTGCTCGCCTGGTCCATCGAACAAATTGGCGATCCGCTGGCGATTGCCGGCTTCAACTCCAATACCCGCCATGCAGTGCGTTATCAGCACATCAAGGGTTTCTCCGAACCCTGGGGAGACACCGTCAAGGGCCGCCTGGCGGCACTCCAAGCCGGTTATTCAACCCGGATGGGTGCCGCCCTGCGCCATGCCGGACACTATTTGGCGGCACGCCAGGCCGACAAGAAACTGATGCTGGTACTCACCGACGGTCGGCCCTCTGACATCGACGTGCAGGATGAGCGTCTCCTCATTGAAGATGCCCGTCAGGCGGTCAACGAACTGGATCGCAACGGCATCTTCACCTACTGCATCAGCCTTGATCCCCAGGCCGACGCCTATGTTGCCGACATTTTCGGTCGTCAGTACACGGTCATCGACCACATTGCCAAGCTGCCGGAAAGACTACCGGAACTATTTATCGCCCTGACCAGATAACGGTCCCCTACTCTGGCAACAAGCGTGCCGCTTCCTGATCCAGCAAAAAATCCCGGAAGGCCTGGGTAGCCGCCGAAAGGCGCTTCCCCTGACGATGCACCAGATACCAGTGGCGTTCAATGGGTAAGCCTTGCACATCCAGCACCGCCAGACGCCCAGCCTGCAACTCTTCCCGCACCGTATGCAGAGAAGCGATGCCCAGCCCCATACCGGCGCGCACCGCATGTTTGATCGCTTCGTGGCTGCTGACTTCAATGCTCGCATGCAGAGCAATTCCGGCCTTTTCGAAAAATTGTTCCACCGCGATCCGCGTCCCCGAACCCGACTCCCGCATAATAAAGGGATAAGCCGCCACCGCGGCCAGAGTAATCGCCCTGACCTGAGCCAAGGGATGATCGGGCGCGGCAATGATCACCAGCGGGTTTTCCAGAAAAGCCGTCGCTTCCAGCGACAAACCCGCTGGCGGCCGCCCCATGATGGCGACATCCACTTCATTCTCCGCCAACTGATGCAGCAGGGTCTCCCGGTTCGCAACATCCATACTGACCGTCACCTGCGGGTGCAATTTACTGAAAGCCGCCAGCAGATAAGGCGCGACATACGCTCCAGTGGTCGCCACGCTGATATGAATATGACCCCCGGACAACCCCTTGAGGTCATTGATCACCTGCACTGCTTCATCCAACTGCTGGGTGATGGCGGCACTGTAGCGCGCCATTTCCCGCCCCGCTTCAGTGAGATAAATCTGTCGGCCCAGTTGTTCAAAGAGCGGCAGTCCGACTTGCTCTTCCATCTGTCGGACCTGCATGGATACGGCGGGTTGGCTGAGATGAAGCGACTGCGCCGCGCGCGTAAAGCTCTGATGCTTCGCCACAGCGGTAAACACCTGTAACTGGCGAAAGGTGAGATGCATGCTCATGGTGCTTTCCTGTAGTGGCAGCAACTAACGCAATACTGCACGCCACTATATCATCAGCATTGCCTTATGACACGATACCCATACATCGTCACGAGTGGACCGCCAATGGGTGGTGCCCGATCTGCTCCATCATTTTCTGTGCAATAGCGTACAAAGAAATGGTATGTGTTGGTCCCAGATCACGGATACGGTCTTCCATCCTGGTCGCCAAAAGCGGAAAATCCGTTCCCTTATACGCAAAGACTATCCTGTTCCCAAACAATTCCGCCTCAATAACAATGACCTGGTCGTCAAATCTCTCGCGGATTCTGGTAATATAGGTGGCACATTTTCTATCGCTATTGAGCATATTGACCACCAATACGCCGCCCTTCCGGAGTTTGCCATAGCAATGGTCGTAGAAATCCGCACTGCATAATTGTCGGGCCTGGCCATCCTGGTTGAACCCGTCAATGAGCAGCACATCGACAAGTTTGGAGCGGTTTCGGACATATACCGCGCCATCTGCACAAATCACCTTGAATTTTGGACCATCCGGAGGGATTTTGAACTTGTCGCGCAGGGCAATAACCCTGGGGTTGATCTCTATTGCCGTGAAGTCAACATCCGGGATATGGCGCAGGCAATATTTCGCCAGCGAACCGCCGCCCAAACCGATCATCGCGATCCGCTCGGGTTTTGGCTGGAACATCAGGAACCCCATCATTGTCCGGGTATATCCTAGAATAAGATTATCGGGATCAGCCTTGCGCATAACACTTTGTGTGGCCGAAAAGTCGAAGCGCAGCGTTATCTCGCCATCCCCTTCATGGGCAAAAGGGTTCCCTGTCAAAGTCAGCGGCCGTGCATCCATATGCCCGAGTAAGATATCGACAAATTCATCCATGTTTTCGTTGCATCCCTATGACGAAAATCAACTCGACCAGTTGCGATCGGGACAAATCTACCGTGCTCTATGAGCGGATGCAATACAGAACTGATGGCGATCCATGGTCGATTATACAGCGGAAGCGGGCGTTCCCGTTCGGCTGGGGAACTGATAGTATCTATCCAGCAGCAGCCCCGGACGATTTTTGAAGGCGAGCGCATGGAACTTGAGAAGTCGGGGTTGTTTCTCCAGGCCGGCAGGGCGCAGCGGACCAAAAAGCCAGGCATGCGTATTGTTTGGCAAATGGTGTCTTTACTCGCCCTGTTTTTCGCCGTGCCGGCTTGGGGATCAGGGACGGAGCGCGGCGTACCCATCCTGCTCTACCATCGTTTTGGCCCCGTGCTGCGCGATGCCATGACCGTTCGCACGGAGGTCTTCGAGGCACAGATTGAATACCTGAAGCGCCACGGCTACCAGATTGTCCCGCTCAGAGAAGTCGTGGCATATATCCGTGGCGTTGGGCCCCCTCCCCCGCCCCATTCCGTGGCGATCACCGTGGATGACGGGCACCAGTCGGTGTACACGGATATGTTTCCCCTGGTGCAGCGCTACCATATCCCGGTGACGCTCTTCATCTATCCCTCCGCCATATCCCGGGCGTCTTACGCCCTGACCTGGGATGAGTTGCGGATCATGCACGACTCGGGGCTCGTCGATATCCAGTCCCACACCTACTGGCATCCGAACTTCAAGATAGACAAGAAACGTCTTGCCCCCCAGGCATACGAGAAGTTCGTAGCCATGCAGTTGGAAAAGTCCAGGGCAAAGCTCGATCAGGAACTGGGGATCAAGGTGGACATGCTCGCTTGGCCCTACGGGATCCATGATGCGGACCTGATCAGAAGCGCCGTGGCGGCGGGATATGTCGCCGCCTTCACCATGGTAAGGGCGCCGGCCGGGCCATCGGATAAGGTGATGGCGCTCCCGCGCTATCTGGTTACAGACCAGGATACGGGTAAGACATGGGGAAAACTGTTGGCCGCGGAATCCCGATAAACGAGGTAGCTGTGAAGGGTTGTAAAACCATAAAAATTATATGCGCTTCGTTACTTGCGGTCTTATTGCTCGCCTCGGGGAGCGCTGCTGCCTACAGCGGGATGGTCGTGGACGCTTTGACGTGCAAACCGATCCCAGGGGCATTTGTAACCTTGGGTGATTCGGTCGTACGCACAGCCCGGGATGGTCGTTTTCAGATCAGCGGGCAAGGGACGATGCTTGGCCTCAGGGCCTACGGCTACAGGCGCCTTGAGATCCCCGACGGGGACCTCAAGGAAGATGAAACCCTATCCCTCGCGCCTTTCAAGCCCAAGGCCCTTTATTTGTCATCCTACGGAGCGGCCAACACGCGTCTGCGGGAATCCGCTCTTGATATCATCGGCAAGACAGACCTCAACGCCGTAGTGATCGATGTGAAAAGCGACCGGGGAATGATTGCGTACAAGACCGACATTCCCCTGGCGACGGAGATCGGCGCCGAAAAAATTATCACCATCAAACATATCAAGCGACTAATGGACGATTTGCATAAAGAAGGCATCTATACCATTGCCAGGATCGTGGTTTTCAAAGACAACGTCCTCGCATTGGCGCGACCGGATCTGGCCGTCAGGACCGCAAGCGGCGCTATCTGGAGGGATCGGGAGGGCCTCGCCTGGACCGATCCTTTCAGCAGGCAGGTATGGGACTACAATATCGACCTTGCCGTTGCGGCCGCCAGGGACGGCTTCGATGAGATCCAGTTCGACTACGTCCGTTTTCCCGACGCCAAGGGCCTGGTGTTTTCCCGGTCGAGTACCCAGGAAACCCGGGTCTCGGCAATTTCCGGATTTCTTGCGGATGCCCGCAAGCGCTTGATCCCATACAATGTCTTTCTTTCCGCGGATATCTTTGGTTATGTGATCTGGAACCGCAACGATACGGGGATCGGCCAAAACCTGGAGGAGATGGCGCGGCAGGTCGACTATATCTCTCCCATGCTCTACCCGTCGGGTTTTCAGTACGGTATCCCCGGCTACCCCAACCCCGTTCTCCATCCGCACCAGATAGTTTACCGCTCACTGCGCAAGGCCGAGGAAAGAACGGGGTTGCCGGCGGTGCGTTTCCGCCCCTGGCTGCAGGCGTTTCGTGACTACGCCTTTGGCGGAAAACCCTTCGGGAGCAAGGAGATTGCAGCGCAGATCGATGCGGCGCAAACATTCGGGTCGGACGGATGGATGCTGTGGAATCCCCGCAATGTCTATACTACGGCAGGACTCCCGCCAAAATCGGGGCTGGTGACGACTATTCGCGAAGGCCATCGGAGCAGTCCGGGAGGGGTCCGGACGGGAACTGCTCACCCATTACTCGGGGCTGCCCGCCGACGGGGGAAGCTATCACAGCGTGCGCCTATTGAAGCGCTACCCGGTCAGCGGCCCCCACCGACCGGGTAGAGGTTCGCAGAGCCGCAGGGATTCGTCATCGGCGGCGGGTCCATGTTGATCAACGGCGCCAATTCCTGCAAAGCCTGCCAGTACACGCGGCGCTTGAAGGCAATGATTTCATTCACCGGCATCCAGTAATCCACCCAGCGCCAGTCCTCAAACTCCGGCTGCTGGGTGCGCAGGTTAATTTCCGCCTCTTCGCCTTCAAAACGCAGTAAAAACCATATCTGCTTCTGCCCACGATAACGGCGCCGCGAGGTGCGATGACGGGCACAAGGCACTTCGTAGCGCAGCCAGCCCCGCGTCCTGCCAAGAATACAGACCTTGGCCGTCCCCACCTCTTCTTCCAGCTCACGAAACATCGCCTGCTCCGGCGTTTCCGCGTAATCGATGCCGCCCTGGGGGAACTGCCAGGCATTTTCACCCCGGCGTTTGGCCCACAACACCTGATTGTGTTCGTTACAAATAATCATGCCCACATTGGGGCGATAGCCGTCCGCGTCTATCATGTTCATCGTCTCTGCCGATGCGTTTATGCTGCAATATAGCACGCAGACGGGCCAGCGTCAGTCCACTCCAGCGTGCAGCAGATCCAGCGGATAGCGCTTGCCCGCCTGATAATCGGCCACACAGCGCTGGACCATGACGCTGCGCATCTCCCCTTGGCGCGCCGCCACTTCCTCCGGAGTCAGCCAGGCTGGGCCGATAATGCCCGCATCCAGGGCACGGCTCATATCCCGGGGGCCCAGGCACCCTCCAAAAGCAAAGCGCAGATAAGTCAGGTTTTTCTCAGGAAATTCCCAGTGATAAATGCCCGTCAGATATTCTGGCTGAAAAGTGTAGCCCGTTTCCTCCAGGGTCTCACGGACCGCTGCATCCAACAGCGTTTCACCGGGGTCCCAGTGGCCGGCGGGCTGATTGAAGCAGCGCCGCCCCCCCACCACCTCTTCCACGAGCAGAAAACGGCCGTTCTCCTCGACGACAGTGGCTACCGTCACATGCGGCGTCCAGATCATGGGATTTTCTCCATCGTACGCTCCGCTTCCGTGAGTTCACGCCACTGACCGGCAGGCAGATCGTCCAGCACAAAAGGGCCGAAGGCCTCTCGCTGCAGGGTCAGCACCAGATTATCCAGAGCGACAAACATCCGCCGAACCTCATGGTATCGCCCCTCCGTCAGGGTCAGCAAGACCTCCTGATCGGTCAGGCGCTGCATGGCTGCGGGGCGACAAGGGGTCTCTTCACCTTCCAGCATCAGAGTGCCCGCGCCCAGGATGTCCGCCGCGTCGCCCCGCAACGGCGCCTGCAGGGTCACCCGATACACCCGGGGAATGGCACGGCGCGGGCTCGTCCAGTGGTGCAGCCAATCCCCATCATCGGTGAGCAGCAGGACACCGCTAGTCTCACGGTCCAGACGCCCGACGCTGCTCAGCGACGGGCGCCGGTAGCGCCAGCGCAAGGGGAAATCCTGATAGATGGCGCGCGGATCATCGTGCGCACAAACCTTGCCCAAAGGTTTGTGATAGAGCAGATAGAGGGCATGGGGGTGATCAATGGGCTCATCATCCACCCAGACCAGCGCCGCATCCACTTTGGCAGAGGCTTTGCGCAACAGCTCTCCGGCCACGCGCACCTGCCCCTCGCGCAACAGATCACGCACTTCGGAGCGGCTGCAATATCCCAGGCGGGACAGTAAATGATCAATGCGTTCGGCAGGTTTTTGCATAGCGCGTAGTTTAGCCTGGGGGACAGGCTGACGAAAAGCCTTTAAACCACTATGATCAGGTCAGAATCACGTGGAGCGGAGCGCATCATGACGACCAAATATACCCTACCCCCGGAATGGGCCCCGCAACGCGCCGTACAACTTACCTGGCCGCACCCCGCTAGTGACTGGGCGCCGCGCCTGGCCGCGGTGTTGCCCGTATTCGCCAGGATCGCCCGTGAAATCAGCTTCCGCGAAGAGGTACTCATGGCCTGCCATGACACGACCAGCGTCAAGGTCTGTAAGAAATATCTGCAGCACGCCGGTGCCAATCTCGCGCGCTGCCATCTCCACACCGTTCCCAGCAATGACTCCTGGACCCGCGATCACGGTCCCCTCATCCTGCAGAACCCTGTTGGTCAGCATAAACTGATGGACTTCGCCTTCAATGCCTGGGGTCTCAAATTCCGCGCCGACCTGGATAACCAGATTACTCGCCACCTATATGCCCAAGGCGCTTACGGAAACGCAGCACTGGAGATTTCCGGGATGGTTCTGGAGGGCGGCAGTATTGAAGTGGACGGCGCTGGCACGCTGCTGACTACCAGTGCCTGCCTGCTCTCGCCCAACCGCAACCCGCAATGGTCCGCGGCGCAAATTGAGGACGCCCTCCGCACCCAGCTCGGCGTAGAACGCATCCTCTGGCTGCACAGCGGTCACCTGGAAGGCGATGACACGGATGCCCATATCGACACCCTCGCCCGCTTCTGCAACCCGCACACCATCGCCTACCAGAGTTGCGATGACCCCGACGACCGTCATTTCGCCCCACTCCAGCAGATGGCTGCGGAGCTCAGCGCCTTCCGCAACCGTAACGGCGAGCACTACCACCTGATCCCTCTGCCCTGGGCACAAGCGCAGTTTGACGAAGAGGACAACCGTCTCCCCCTGACCTATGCCAACTTTCTCATCCTCAACGCCGCCGTCCTGCTGCCCACCTACGACGACCCCGCCGACCACATTGCACAAGAGCGCCTGCAATGCATCTTCCCTGACCGGGAAGTGATCCCGATCCCCTGCAGCGAGCTGGCCCGTCAGCACGGCAGTCTGCACTGCGTCACCATGCAGTTGCCGCGTTAAAGACCTACTGCGCCATATCTTGACAGAAGCGCAGCGCTCCGCCATGGTGGCCTAAAATTGCGAGGGTCACATGCTCCACTTTCCGGATATCAATACCGTTGGCTTCCAGCTCGGCCCCATCACCATTCATTGGTACGGACTGCTGGAAATCATCAGTTTTGTCATAGCCACCGTCTGGCTCATCCGGCGCGGCCGTATGGCGCACTGGAACTGGGGCAAAGAGCAAGTGATCGACTTGGAATTTTATGTGGCCATCGGCGCCATTCTGGGTGGCCGGGTGGGCTATGTGCTCTGGTACAATCTCCCTTATTATCTCGGCAATCCACTGAAAATGTTGGCCATCTGGGATGGCGGCATGTCCTTTCATGGCGGTCTCCTGGGCGTCGTCATCGCCTGCTGGGCATTTGCACGACGCCATCAACAGCATGCCTTTCTGCCGACGCTGGACTTCATCGCGCCAGCCGTGCCTATCGGGTTGGGTCTGGGACGTCTCGCCAACTTTATCAACGATCAACTTTTCGGTCGTGTCAGCGATCTCCCCTGGGCCATGGTTTTCCCCGCCGGTGGTCCGCAGCCCCGGCAGCCCTCGCAACTCTATGAATTTCTGCTGGAGGGCGTTCTGCTCCTGCTGATTCTCGCCGTCTACAGCCGTAAAGCGCGTCCTGCCGGCGCCGTCGGCGGCATGTTTGTCCTCTTTTATGGCCTCTTCCGTTTCATCGTGGAGTACACACGGCAGCCGGACATTCAGTTGGGCTTTGTCTTCGGTCCCTACACCATGGGTCAGGTCTTATCGGTGCCCATGATTATTCTCGGCCCGCTGGTGATCTGGTGGGCCTATAAGGGTGGCTTCTCCGAATCACCCAAAAGCACATTGGCAGTCGATAATTAGCCGCTGCAGCTTAGCCCTGCCTAATGCCCATGGCTGAACTCAACCCGCCACAGCAGGAAGCGGTAAAACACATTCACGGCCCCTTGCTGGTGCTGGCCGGGGCCGGCTCGGGTAAAACCCGGGTCATCACTCAGAAAATCGTCCATCTCATCCGAGA
The DNA here is from genome assembly GCA_018853935.1 of Acidithiobacillus ferrivorans. Classification (GTDB taxonomy): domain Bacteria; phylum Pseudomonadota; class Gammaproteobacteria; order Acidithiobacillales; family Acidithiobacillaceae; genus Acidithiobacillus; species Acidithiobacillus ferrivorans. The sequence goes on along the minus strand of JAAOMR010000050.1, from coordinate 3,912 downwards.
GCAGCAGATAGCCCCCAAACACATCTGCGCCGTGACCTTCACCAACAAGGCCGCCCGCGAGATGAAAAACCGCGTCGCGGAGGCTTTGCAGGGCCATAACAGCCGAGGCCTGATGGTTTCCACCTTTCATCATCTCGGCTTGCAAATCCTGCGCAAAGACATCGAGCGCCTGGGTTATCGCGGCAACTTCAGCGTCATTGACCCTGGCGACAGCTTGGGGATGGTGCGCAACCTGCTGCGCGAGGCCAACGGCCCCAGCGATCTCGCCGAAGCCATTCAGGCACGTATCTCCCGCTTCAAGAATGACGGTTTCTTCCCCGAGGAAGCGCATGCGGATGACCGTCTCGGCCAGGAGGCCGCCAATATATACGCGCCATATCAGCGCTCCCTCAGTGCCTGCAACGCGGTGGATCTGGATGACCTCATCCTCCTACCCACCCGCCTGCTGCAAGACAACGCAGAAGCCCGCCACGACTGGCAGGACCGCATCCGCTACCTGCTGGTGGATGAATATCAGGACAGCAACGGGGCGCAGTACCGCCTGGTGCAGACGCTGCTGGGCACCCGCCACAACCTGACAGCGGTGGGAGATGATGACCAGAGCATCTACTCCTGGCGGGGTGCGGCTGCGGACAACCTGCATCGGCTCGCGCAGGATTTTCCGAACCTCAAGGTAGTCAAACTGGAGCAGAACTACCGTTCCACCGGCCGCATTCTCCAGTCCGCCAACGCGGTCATTGCGCAAAATCCTCACCTCTTTGAAAAACGCCTGTGGAGCACGCTGGGCGATGGCTACAGCATCCGCGCCCTGCGCTGCGCCAATGAGACTGACGAGGCAGAGCAAGTAGTCAACGCCATACTCCGCGACCGCTTTCAACGGCAAGGGGAATACCGCGATTACGCCATTTTGTATCGCAGCAACCATCAAGCCCGCCCTTTTGAAGCGGCCCTGCGCAATGCCCGGATTCCTTACCAGATATCCGGCGGCCTCTCCTTCTTTGAGCGCAGTGAAATCAAGGACTTTTTGTCCTACCTGCGGCTATTGGTCAACCCTGACGATGATCCCGCTTTCCTGCGTGCGGTCAACACCCCACGGCGGGGCATCGGCAGCAGCACACTGGAGCGCCTGGGCGCCTTCGCCAAGGAACGCAATCTCTCGCTCTTCGCCGCGCTCTGGGAAGAGGCGTTGGAGTTACCTGAAAAGGCGCGCACTGCCCTGCACAGCTTCGCCGGCTGGGTGAATCTTAAGGCCGACGAAGTGGACAAAGCCGAGCTTATCCCGGCCTTGCAGAGCCTACCCGAAGAAATCGGCTATCTGCAGTATTTACAGAATGAAGGTGACGAAAAAGAGGTAGGGCGCCGCTGGGAGAATATTCAGGAACTTCTGAGCTGGATGCAGCGCTTGCAAGAACAGGACGAGGGCCCGCAAACCCTCGCGGAAATACTCAACCGCCTGATGCTCTTCAACGTACTGGAGCGCGCGGAGGACGACGACCGTGATGTACTGCGCCTGTCCACCCTGCACGCCGCCAAAGGGCTGGAGTTTCCCCAGGTGTTTCTGGTGGGTGCCGAAGAAGAACTGCTGCCGCACCGCAACAGCGAAACCCCGGAGCAGATTGAAGAAGAACGCCGCCTCTTCTACGTGGGCATGACCCGCGCCCGCTTCCGACTGACGCTGAGTCTCTGTCGCAAACGCCGCCGCTACGGCCAGGATATCCATCCGAAGCCGTCCCGCTTCCTCCAGGAAATCCCTAAAGAGCACCTGGACTGGCAGGGCGATCAGGACCCCGAAGAAGAAATGGATCCGGCTGCCGCCTTCGCCCGGCTGCGGGGAATGCTCGGCAAAACCTGATAAGCACCTCCGCCACGCACAAAAGCGAGGGGGCGATCCACCCAACCGGATCGCCCCCTCTGCTCGGTATCCCGCACGGGCTGCGGGAGCTTACCTGTCTTTACCCAGCGACGTTACCCATGGCTTTGACGCGAGCCGAGAGCCGACTCTTGGTGCGCGCTGCCATATTGCGGTGTGCCACACCCTTGCTCACCGTCTTGTCGATGACCGACTCCGCAGCGCGCAATGCGCTGCGTGCCTGCTCCTGATTGCCGATATGAACGGCCTTCAGCACACCCTTCACGTAAGTGCGCAGGCGCGAGCGCAGACTGGCATTGTGCAAGCGCCGTTTTTCATTTTGTAATACGCGCTTGCGCGCCTGAGCTGTATTGGCCAACTTTGTACTCTCCATATCTACAATCCCGCGTCTGCGGGAAATTAAGTGGCGTATTTTGGCGCCATCGCCCAGCCCTGTCAATATCAACACACCACGAAAAGCCGCCCGGCGCGGCAACAGCAGGGCTGAATGCCCTGCTGTCAATTACTCCGCCATTACGTGCACATGCTCTGGTGCCACCTGCACCCACAGCTCGGTGCCTACCACCAGCGACCGGCCTGCGCACTGCATGCGCGGTAACAGCATATCGAGACACAAAGCGCCCTCCATTCTGACGCGCAAGGCAACCCCCTCCTCGCGCAGTGCCGCGACCTTCAAATTCAGGACATTCGGCGCCGCTCCACCCAGCGCTTCGCCCGGCACGAGGTCCTCGGAACGAATGGCCACGGTCACCGCCATACCCGGATGCATGCCGTGCTGCAAGCCGGCACGCAAACGCCAGTCGGCTCCTGCCACCACCATTCCGGATCGCTCTATCTCCGCAACGCGTCCCGTCAGGAAATTACGAAACCCCAGCAAACGTGCCACCCTCATCGTGGCGGGTCGCGCAAACACTTCACGGGGAGGTCCCTCCTGCACAACGCGCCCATCCAGCAATACGGCCATATGATCGGCGAGCATCGCCAGGTGTGGATCATGACTCACGGCCAGCACCGGCACCCCAAAGTCGTGGACCTCACGGATGAGTTCGTCCAGAATTTCATCGCGGGTGGCCATATCCAGCGCCGAAGTGGGCTCATCCAGCAGCAGCAATTCAGGACGCCGGGCCAGAGCGCGGGCGAGCGCCACCCGCTGGCGTTGCCCGCCGGAGAGCGCCGCCGGATAGCGCTCCGCCAGGTCGGCAAGCCCCACGCGCGTGAGCAAATTCATCGCCTGCGCACGGCGACCGGCGCCCCTGGGCAGCGGAAAAGCGACATTCTCCCAAGCCCGCAGGTGCGGGAAAAGTGCATAACCTTGCGGCAAATAGCCGATGGGCCGCCGCTCGGCAGCAAGTCCGGCGAAAGGATGCCCACGCGCTGGAATCAAGCCAGCGATGGCCTTCAGCAGCACCGTCTTGCCCTCTCCGGAAAGACCGAGGAGAACGGTGAAATCCCGCACTTGCATCTGCACATCCAGCATGACCGGCTTTTCTAACTGATAGCGAATGTCCATGGGTTTAGCACAGCACCATCAAAACATCCCCTGCCGACGCGAGCGCAACCCCAACCACAACGGTAAAGGCAGCGCGACCAGAAAGAAAACCCAGAGCAGGGGGTAAACCGCACTCAATCCGATATCCTGCAGATTGACCCAAAGTTTGACCGGGATACCCTGCGGGAAATACGCCACAATGAGCACGATACCAAACTCTCCCATAGCGCGTACCCAGGCCAGCGCTACCCCGGCCGTCAGCCCCAGACGTGCCAGCGGCAGCGTCACCAGCCAGAAGGTCTGCCAGCGGTTGCGCCCCAGGGTACGGCTGATCTGCTCCAGCTCTTCAGATACCCCCTCGAAGGCCGCCCGCGCCGCCAGTACATAGTAGGGCATGGCCCCGTAGATCTGTGCCAGCACAAAGGCTGGTGCGGTATTGGTCAGATAGAGCCCCGCCTGCCGGAACAAGCCACCCACCGGTGCATAAGGCCCGTAAAAGGAACTCAGCAAAATACCCATAGCCAGAGGCGGTGTCAGCAGCGGCAGCAAGAGC
>JAAOMR010000005.1 GCA_018853935.1 Acidithiobacillus ferrivorans | reverse complement strand
GCGGCGAGTTCGGCGATAGTGGCGGCGCCCGCGCGGCAGAGGGCGAGATCGGCCCAGCCCAGCGCCGCCGCCATATCCTCTATAAAGGGTTCTACCCGGGCGTCAAGGCCTGCCTGCAGGTAAGCCGCCTGCGTGCTTTCCAGGTGATCCTTACCCGTCTGATGCCAGATGACAGGGCGCTCGGCAGCGGTCATGCTGCTCAGCGCGGCGACACTGACTTCGTTGAGCGCTTTGGCGCCCTGGCTGCCGCCCATGATGAGCAGACGCGGCGGTCCGTTACGGTTCTTGAAACGTTCTTGTGGTGCGGGTAAGGCACGAATAGCCGCGCGCACCGGATTACCCACCCACGCACCGTGGGGCAGGCGCGCGCCGGGAAAACCGAGCAAAACGCGTTTGGCCAGGGGGGCTAGCAGACGATTGCTGAGACCGGCGATGGCGTTCTGCTCATGCAGGCAGAGGGGGCGTCCCAGGGTCCAGGCGGCAATGCCGACGGGGGCGGCGACATAGCCCCCCATGCCCAGTACCACGCGGCTCTGGGTTTGCCGCAGAATCGCCCGTGCCTGCAAGATCGCCTTACCCACCCGCCAGGGTGCACGCAACCAGCGCCCGATGCCTTTGCCGCGCAGGCCCTGCATGTCCAAGGTATGCAGCGGGTAGCCGCGTTCCGGCACCAGGCGTGCTTCCATCCCGGTAGCGGTTCCTGCAAAAGCGACCGCCACGCCCCGGGCGCGCAGTGCGTCGGCGACCGCCAGGGCCGGGATGACATGGCCGCCGGTACCGCCTGCTGCGATCAGGACGCTGTCAGCCATTCTGGAGTACCTCCGGGACGACGGCCTTGCTGTTGGGCAGCGCCGGATAACGGCGGCTTACGCCGAGGACGACGCCTAGTGCCGCGCAGAGGAAGACCAGGGCGCTGCCGCCGTAACTGATCAGCGGTAGGGCAAAACCTTTGGTCGGTAGAGCGCCAAGATTCACACCCATGGACATAACCGCCTCGCCTCCAAACCAGGTCAGCGTGCCGTAACAGAAAAGGGCGAAGAAGGCATCCCCGGCCGCCGCAGCACGGCGGCCGACGCGATAGATCCGCCAGCAGGCGATGCCATAGAGCATGGTCAGGGACCACACACCGATCATGCCGAGTTCTTCGCCGATTACCGCCAGAATGAAGTCGGTATAGGACTCGGGCAGGTAGAAATATTTCATTACCCCGTCGCCCAGACCGACTCCGAAGAGGCCGCCACGCCCAAAGGCAATGAGCGATTGCACCAACTGGAATCCAGCCCCGTAAGGATCTGCCCAGGGGTTTTGGAAGGTCGTGATGCGGGCCAGACGATAGGGCGCTGATACGGCCAGAATTCCGAGCGCGCTACCCGATGCGGCGCCGGCCAGGATGACGTAACCCAAGGGCAGGCCGCCCAGAAAAAGCATCACTCCGGTGAGGAGCACCACCATCGCGTAAGAGCCGAAATCCGGTTGCAGGAGCAGGAGCATACCCAGCAGAGCGAGTACCACAAAAATCGGCCAGAGCCCCTCTTTGATGTGGCCCAGCAACTCCCCCTTACGTACCACGTAGCGGGCGAGGAAAAGCAGCAAGGCAAATTTCAGCAATTCAGAAGGCTGCAGGCGGACAATGAGGAAGTTGATCCAGCGATGGGAACCGTTCACCGATACGCCGATAAACGGTATAAAAACAAGGATTAGAGCGACGATGGAAAGGCCCATCAGGGGGAAAGTGATGCGCTCCCAGAAATCCAGGTCAATGCGGCTGGTGTAATAAAGTATTGCAGCGGCAAGAAGGGCGTAGAGGCCCTGCCGTTCGGCAAAGAAGAAGGGGTTGCCGGTCTCGTGCTGGGCGATGGGCGCGCTGGCGGAGTAGACCATGATGAAGCCGAAGCCGAGCAGGGTCAGAATGATCCACCAGAGAACATGATCGGCAGGGCCGTCTTCCGCTAACCACCAGCTTGGCCTGATCATGACAGCCTCCCCGTCACTGCCTCTACGGCTGCAGCAAACTGACGGCCGCGGTCCTGATAATCGGTGAACATGTCCGTACTGGCGCAGGCAGGTGAGAGCAGCACCTGATCGCCACTCTGCGCCATCTGCGCTGCCGCCCGCACCGCCGCTGGCATGCTGTTGGCGGCGTGTACCGGTAACACGTCAGCCAGCAGCGCGGCGATGTGCGGGCCATCCTTACCAAGGACGATGGCCCCCCGTTGACCGCGACAGGCTTCTCGCAGCGGGCTCAGGTCAGCCCCTTTGGCATCGCCGCCCAGAATCATCACCAGGGGTCCCGGCAAGCCGGACATGGCTTTGAGAGTGGCGCCCAGATTGGTGCCCTTGGAGTCGTCGTAGTAGTTCACCCCATTCACCTCAGCGATCCAGGCGAGGCGGTGGGGCAAACCGGAAAAATTGCGTAAGGCCTGCCGGATGGCGGTAAGTGGGATATCCACGGCGCGCGCGAGCAATGCTGCCGCCAACGCATTTTCGGTGTTATGCCCACCGCGTAGCAGGAGTTGATCCAAAGCCAGCAACGGACCATCGGCGCGTAGGCAGAGCTGATCATCGGCGGTATAGGCGTCGCGATCGTCTGCCCGGCCAAAGAACCGCAGTTGCACGCCTGCCGGAACCTGGGCGGGGAGGGCGGCGGTAAAGGGGTCTTCAGCATTGAGTACCAGGGTATCTCCCGCCCCCATCGCCTGGAAAATGCGCGCCTTGGCGGAACCGTAGGCGGTATAACCGCCGTGCCAGTCCAGATGGTCAGGGCTCAGGTTGAGGATGGCGGCGGCGCATGGATGAAAGTGCTGGCAGGACGCGAGCTGAAAGCTGGACAGTTCCAGGACATAGAGCTCCGGCTCGGGACCCGTTTCCGGCAAAAGGTCGAGGGCGGGGGTACCAAGATTGCCACCGACGGCGGCGTGTAGTCCGGCGGCGTGTGCCATCTCGCCAAGCAAAGTGGTGACCGTACTTTTGCCATTGCTGCCGGTGATGGCGACGATGGACGTCCGGGCGATCCGGCCAAATAGTTCGATATCGCCCATGATCTCTATGCCAGCTTGTCTGGCGCGGAGCAAGGCGGGCAATGTCGGTATCAGTCCTGGGCTGAGTAGGATGAGATCCGCACCCAGGAACACGTCTTCGGGAAGGTCGCCAAAATGGAAATCGACGTCTGGGTAACGTTGCCGCAAATCGGCGGCGTCTTCTAGCAGGCGCGTGTCCGCGACCCGGCAATGGGCACCCAGGCGCAGGGCAGTGCGCAAGAGGGACTGTCCCGTCTTGCCCATACCGGCGATGCATATCTTTTTGCCGTTGAAGTCCATGTCAGCGTATCTTCAGACTGGAGAGTCCGACGAGGACCAGAATCACGGTGATGATCCAGAAACGGACCGCCACCCGGGGTTCTGGCCAGCCTTTTTTCTCAAAATGATGGTGCAGCGGCGCCATGCGGAAGACCCGTTTGCCGGTGAGCCGGAAAGAGGTCACCTGGATGATGACGGATAAGGTTTCTACCACAAAAACGCCGCCCATAATGACCAGCACGAGTTCCTGACGGGCGATGATGGCGACGATGGCCAGCGCCGCACCCAGCGCAAGGGCACCGGTATCGCCCATAAAAACCTCGGCCGGATATGTGTTAAACCAGAGAAAACCGAGTCCCGCACCCACCAGTGCCCCGCAGAAAATCAGCATCTGTCCGGAGCCCGGCACCCAGGGCACATCCAGGTAGTGGGCAAAGACCGCGTTGCCGGACACGTAAGCAAATATTCCTAAAGCCGCTGCGACCATGACTGTCGGTACAATGGCCAGCCCATCCAGTCCATCGGTCAGGTTGACGGCATTGGAGGTGCCAACAATCACGAAATAACTGAACAGGATGAAACCGATGCCCAGCGGAATCAGGACATGCGGTATAAAAGGCAGGATCAGGCTGGTCTCTATCGGCTTGTTGGCCAGGGCATAGAGCACACTTGCCGCAGCGAAGGCCACCAGCGACTGTAAACCATATTTGGCCCGTGCCGAGAGTCCTTTGCTGTTTTTGCGCCGCAGCTTGCGCCAGTCGTCGATGAAGCCGATGGCGCCAAAAGCCAGGGTGGTGAGCACTGCCACCCAGACCAGCGGATTACGCAAATCCGACCAGAGCAGCGTCGTCAGGACGACTACCAGCAGGATCAGGGCGCCCCCCATGGTGGGTGTACCCTGCTTGCTCAGGTGGGTTTCGGGGCCGTCATTGCGGACTATCTGGCCGATTTTGTACTGACGCAGACGGGCGATAAAGAAAGGACCGATGAACAACGAGAGGATCAATGCGGTAAGGATGGCCAATACGCCGCGCAGGGTCAGATACTGAAACACGTAAAAGCCGTGATAAAGGCTGCCGAGTTCCATAAAGAGGGCGTAGAGCATCAGGCATTCCCCCCGGTTAAGGCCTGCACGACGCGCTCCATGTGGGCGGCGCGGGAGCCTTTGACCAGTACCACGGTGTCTCCGTCCAGGCGACTTTGCAGGGCAGCTAGTAAAGGGGGCAATTCGGAGAAGGCGGCGGCGTCGATGCCGAAGGCATCGGCTGCTTCTGCTGCCAGCGGGCCGAGTGCGTAAAGGCGCTCAATACCGAGTTGCTGCGCCAGCATCCCCGCTTGCCGATGGTAAAGTGCGGCTTCGGGACCGAGTTCACCCATGTCACCGAGGACCAGAATGCATTGGCCGGGCTGCGCGGCAAGCACGCGCAGGGCAGCTTCCAGAGAGGCTGGATTGGCATTGTAAGTGTCGTCCAGAATCCGACTGCCATGGGGGCCAGAGCGCCACTGCAAACGTCCGGGGATGGCCTGCAGTCCGGCCACTGCCCGTTGAATCTGCGGAATGGGAATATCGAGCGCCAGCGCTGCGGTCGTGGCCGCCAGGACATTGCGGCCATTGTGTTGACCGGGCAAGGGAATCTCCAGCGTGAATTGCCCTTGCGGAGCGCGTACTTCCAGATAGCCGCCACCTTGTTCGTGGGCGCGCCAGTGTCCGCGTACCCGCGTCGGGCGATGCTCCAAGCTGAAGCGCCAGACCTCCCCCGGTGCCCGTTCCGCCCAGAAATCCGCGAACGGATCATCGCCATTGAGGATCGTGATACCGCGCTTGTCGAGACCGGAGAGAATTTCGCCTTTGGCTGCGGCAATGGCGGCAATGCTGCCGAGGCCTTCCAGATGCGCGGGGGCGGCATTGTTGATCAGGGCCAGGGTGGGCCGCGCCAGCCCGCTGAGGAGGGTGAGTTCGCCGGGGTGATTCATGCCCATTTCCAGCACCGCGTAGCGATGCTCCGGACCGAGTCTGGCGAGCGTCAGCGGCACACCGACGTGATTGTTTTGATTGCCGAGTGTGGCAAGTACCGGGCCGGACTCGTTAAGGATGGCGGTGAGTACCTCTTTGACCGTTGTTTTACCGCAGGAGCCGGTCACTGCCAGCAGCGGCAGGGTGAAACGCTGCCGCCAGTGGGCAGTCAGTGTCTGCAACGCTATCAGGGTATCTCCTACCAAGACGCCGGGTGCGGTGACAGGGGTGCCGGTCAGCACGGCCCCGGCGCCCTGAGCAAGAGCAGCAGACACGAAGTCCTCGCCATTGAAGCAGTCGCCGCGCAATGCGACAAAAAGTTGTCCCGTCATCGCCTGGCGGCTGTCCGTAGCGATGCCCTGAGTTTCTTGGTGGCTAGCACTGCCGGGCAACAGCTTACCCCCGGTTATTTCAGCGATTTCTTTCAGTGAATAACGGATCATGCGCTGAGCACCTCCGCGGCAATACTGCGATCCTGAAAGGGTAAACGCTGCCCCAGTACCTCCTGGACACGCTCGTGTCCCTTACCGGCGATGAGCACCCAATCCCCTGCCTGTGATGCGGTGATGGCGGTCCGGATGGCCGCCGCGCGGTCGTGAATCACGGTAGCCTGACCGGGCTGTTCCATACCGTCCAGGATGTTGTTGACGATAGCCTCCGGCGCTTCGCTGCGTGGGTTATCGTCGGTGAGAATGACGTGGTCAGCGAGGCGTTCGGCCACCCGCCCCATTTCCGGACGTTTGCCACGATCCCGATCACCACCGCAGCCAAAGACCACGGTCACGGCACCTTTGGCGACTTCGCGCAGGTCGGTCAGCACCCGCTGCAGCGCGTCGGGGGTGTGGGCATAGTCGATCATCACCTGTGCCTTGCCGGGGACCGGAGCCAAGCGCTGATAACGACCTTCCGGCAAGTCGAGTCCGGCGATGGCGGTGTCACTGACCGGCCAGCCCATACCCTCGACAGTGGCCAGTGCAGCCAGCAGATTCTGAACATTGCTATTACCGATGAGGGGGCTGCGCAGGTGCCGCGGGCCGGTAGGGGTCTGCAGGTCGAGCAGGGTACCGCTGGCTCCGGGATGCAACTCGACAGCCTGGTAGTCTCCGCTTTTTATCCCGAAGCGCAGTTGCCGAACTTCCGGCGCCACGGCGGCAGCGATCTGCCCGGCGAATGTGTCGTCGCTGTTTACTACGGCCAATTGGAGGCCTGGCGTCTGGAAGAGGCGGGCTTTGGTGCTGCCGTAGTGCGCCATATCCCCATGAAAATCAAGATGATCCCTACTGAGATTGGTAAATACGGCGGCGGCAAAGGGTACTGCCGCAACCCGTTCCAGCGCGAGCGCATGGGAGGAGACTTCCATGGCGATGACTTTGGCACCCTGGTCGCGCAGCGTGGCCAGGGTCTGCCACAAAGGGACCGGGTCCGGTGTGGTGTTGGCGTGGGAGATAAGAGCATCCACGCGGCCGTAGCCGAGGGTGCCGATGATCATGGCAGGCTGCGGCGCGAGTTCGGCGATGAGGCGAGTGACGCTGCTTTTGCCATTGGTGCCGGTAACGCCAATGATGACGGGCGCCCGACCCTCGTCCCAGCGATGCCAGCGGCGCAGTGACCTAGCGAGCAGAGTGCGTGCCTGCGGGTTTTGCCAGACGGGGTGACCCTGTTCAGTGTAAATACGCTCTGCACTGCCCTCTAACAGCGCTGCAACTGCACCTGCTGCCCAAGCCTGTTCCAGAAATTGTCGGCCATCGCCATGGTTGGTGTTCAATCCGACGTAGAGCATGCCCGGTCGCAGGCGACGGGTATCGGTTTCAATGCCCTGCAGGGCAATCCCCGCCAAGGCAGCAGGAGTGGCGGGCAACAGGCTGGCGAGTGTCTCAGTGTGCGGCATCGCCAGCCCCCTCGGCCCAATGTTGCTCCTGGTCTGCGCTTATGGCTTTTCCTGCCGTGGCATTCCAGACACCGGCGCTGGCATCGGGTTGTACGCCCATTTGATGCAGGGCAGCGCTCATGGTTACCCGAAATACCGGGGCAGCAACTACCCCGCCATAACGCCAGCCCTGAGTCGGTCCACGCACCACTACGGCCATGACGAATTGCGGATTGTGCGCGGGCGCAAAGCCAACAAAGGTAGTGTTCACCTGATGCTTATGAAAGCCGCCCTTACCATCGGCCATGATGGACGTACCGGTTTTTCCGGCTACCGAATAGCCGGGAATTGCGGCAAGGAAACCGGTGCCGCCCCGACCGGTCACGCCGGCGAGCCAGTCGCGCAGTCGCGCTGCAGTGGCGGCCGGTATGACCTGCTGACTGTGCAGAGGGGCGTTGCTGGTGCTGCGCAGTAAGGTGGGTTGGACATAGACGCCGTTATTGGCGATGGCGCCATAAGCCGCCGCCAGTTGCAAAGGGGTGACGGAGAGACCATAACCGTAAGCCATGGCGGCACGCCGCGCCACATCCCAGCCTTGCCACGCGGGAACCGTACCGCCCGTTTCCCCGGGCAGTCCTAAGCCGCTCACCTGCCCAAAACCGACATTGCGCAACATCTGGTAGAGATCGGCAGGCGGTGTCCGTAGGGAAATTTTCGCTGCACCAATGTTGCTGGAATACTTGAGCACCTGAGCGAGGTCGAGGGTGCCATGGCGGACATCGTCCTGAATGCAGTAATGGGCCACCCGAAAGCAGTTGGTGTTCACATCAAATGTGGAATCGGGCTGAATGCTGCCGTCATCCAATGCGGCAGCGATGGTAAAAGGTTTCACCACCGATCCCGGTTCGAAAGTGTCGGCGACGGCGCGATTATTGTAGAGGTCGGGCTGATAATCGGCGCGATCATTGGGGTTAAAAGAGGGATAGCTGACCATGGCGAGAATTTCGCCGGTATGCACATTCATCAGCACCGCGGCTCCGGAGCGTGCCTGAAAACGCTGTACGGCGGAGGCGAGAGCAGTGTACGCCACATACTGGATGTTGCGGTCAATGCTGAGCGTGAGTGCCTGGCCGGGCAGGGCCGGTTTGGTTGTGCCCAGGATGGCGAGCGGATGTCCCAGATTGTCGCGCAGCCCGGTTTCTTTCCCTGCCTTCCCCTGCAGCCACTGGTTATAGGCCAGCTCCAACCCTTCAATACCGCGCTCGTCTACATTGGTGAAACCGAGCAATGGCGCGGCGATACTGCCGGACGGATAGTAACGCCTATTTTCATTGAGGCTGTATAAACCGGGTACATGCAGGGCGAGAATAGTAGCGGCACGTTCCGGAGCTATCTGGCGGGCAAGGAAGGCGAACCGGCTGCCGCCGCTATGGATCCGTGTGGCAAGGGCGGTTGTACTGATCCCTAAGGTGGCGGCAATTTGTGGCCAGTAGGCTTGCTGCGGATTAAACAAGCGGGGGTCTACCCAGAGGGTTTGTACCGGGACGGACAGCGCTAACGCTTTACCGGAACGATCGAGAATGGGGCCGCGCTGCGCCGGTAAGGCGAAATGTCGCAGATACCGCAGTGCGCCCTGGTTGCGGAGAAACGGACCGCGCTCCACCTGCGCGCGCCAGGCTTGTGCCATAATCGCCGCCAAACCCAGCGCAACTGCCATCCATACCGCGGTCGCCCGCCACGCGGGAAGCGTAACGGGTTGCGGCGAATGGAGGGGGGCGCCGGGATGGGTCATGGTGCTTTGACCATGACAATTTGATCATTTTTGGGGGCGGCAAGCCCGAGTTTTTGGCGTGCAATATCGCCCACGCGGGCATTGGAAGCAAGCGTGGCCTGCTCCAATTGGAGCTGGCCCCAGCGGTTGTCCAGGGCGAAATGCCTGGCCTGGGCTTCCTGTAAGGCGATGAACTGGCTACGGGTATTTTCTCTTGCCGCGACGATTCCGAATAGAGTAGCGGTAATCAGCAGGGCGAAAATAATGGTGCTACGCCGCATGTCGTGCACTCCTTTCGGCAGCCCGCAGCACGGCCGAGCGGGAACGGGGGTTGTCGCAAATTTCCCGGGCGCTGGCCCGCAAGGCCTTACCTACAGGATGCCACGGCAGAGGCGGGAGCTCGCTGGCACGCAGGGGTATATCAGCACTGATACGATAGTCGTCGGCGCGGAAAAAACGTTTTACCAAGCGATCTTCCAGAGAGTGAAAGCTGATGACCGCCAGCCGTCCGCCCGCGCGCAACGCATTCATGGCCTGGGGGAGAAAGGCTTCCAGTTCTTCCAGTTCGCGGTTGATGAAAATGCGGATGCCCTGAAAACTGCGGGTGGCCGAATGCTGTCCGATTTCGTGACGGGGCAGTACCTCAGCGATCAAGTCCGCCAGTTGCAAGGTTCTGGTGATCGGAGATTGTTCCCGGACACGCAGGATGGCGCGGGCGATAGGGCGGGCAAAACGTTCCTCGCCGTATTCGCGCAATACGCGCGTTATTTCCGCTTGGGGTGCGATGGCCAGCCACTCTGCGGCGCTCATGTCTGCCTCGGGGTCCATGCGCATATCGAGAGGGCCGTCGCGCATGAAGCTGAAGCCGCGCTCTGCCGCATCCAGTTGCGGGGAGGAAACGCCGAGGTCGGCGAGAATGGCATCCACGCTCTCCCACTCCAGCGTAGCGAGCACCCCAGCCAATTGGCTGAAGCGTGCCTGACGGATATATACCCGGGAGTCCTGCGCGAAGCGGGCGCGCAATGCGGCAATGGCGGTCGGGTCGCGGTCGAGGATGAGCAGGGTGTCTGCCGCTCCGAGTTCGGCCAGCAAGGCCGCACTATGGC
>JAAOMR010000499.1 GCA_018853935.1 Acidithiobacillus ferrivorans | reverse complement strand
GAATAGCCACCATCATAGGCAATGACCAGACCCCATCCTCAGCGACCTGGAACACCGCCATCGACGCCTATGACACCGCGCTGACCACGACGGCGAAAGCCCAGGCACAGCAGGTATTCGCCGCGGGCATCAAAAGATATGCCGCGTCCGCGCAAAAATATGGTTTCGCCACCGCCGGGGAATGGTTCTGGAAAATCAACCAGTGGAATCAGGCGGCGGAGGAAGCCCTGAATCAGTCTACGTCCGGGAATTTCGTGGGACCGTCCTGGGGGCAGTTTGCCGGAGCTCTGTTCAGTTCGCATTATCGGTCGGAAATGAAACGGGTGGACAATTTCGTGGACAGCTCGCACTCGACCGCACTCGATGCCGGTGGTCAGCCCAATCCCACGGAAGGCGGATCGGGCACGCTGGGGGCACTATTCAGCAAGGCGGGTGTGGATACGGTGGAGGGCATCGTGGAAGCTCCCGGTGGACAGAATCCCATCGAGCATGTACAGGCCATCGGCACGGCGTTGGAAGTCTTCGCTGGCGCGATTTTCGCGCTGGCCCTGGCCGCCATTGGCGTCGGTGCAGGCGTCGATCATTCCGCTTTGGGCTGGGCCGGCGGGGCGGCGGGCGGAAAAATAGGTGTCGTATTAGGCGGTCTTACCATGCACCTAGCCATGTGGATTTTCGGTATCGGCTATCTGCTCTCATTTTTCGTCCCGCTCATTCCTTACCTGATCTGGACCCTCACGCTACTGACCACGGCGATCCTCTTTGTGGAACTGGTGGCCGCCGCGCCGATCTGGGCGGTCATGCACATGCACCCGGAAGGTCATGAATTTTTCGGCTATGGGTCAACGGGCTATCTGCTGGCCACGAGCATCGTTTTCCGGCCTCTACTGATGCTGGTCGGATTTCTCGCGGGAACCGGACTCACCTACGCCTTTGCCTGGATTCTAAATGCTACGTTGGGTAACGCCGTGCTTTCGGCCATGACCAATAGCGGCGGAGGATTTATGGGTCCGATGGATTTCCTGGGTATGGCGGTGCTGTACACGGCGTTTCTGATTATCGCCACATGGAAAAGCTATGAGCTGATCTACCTCATTCCAGACAAGGTGATGCGTTGGGCCAATGCCCAAGGCGCGCAGACCGATGACGCCAACCTGAAGAACTCCATACAGACGCATGGGAACGAGACACAGCAAGGAAATCTTCCCGGCAGCGCCGTAAATATACATAAAATCGCGTCGGGGAATCCTCCTGTCCCGGGCGGCAAAATCACGCCGCAGGGATAAGTCATGCGCTATCGTCACATTCCTTTTCCGATTCCGCCCTCCCCACCGATTCGGGGGTGGGGGGATATTCACTTCATGTTTGGTAACACCTTTCATCTGCTGGATGGTCGGGTGATTCATCGGGGAGAGGTTTTGCCCAAAGATGCGGGGACGGTTTTACCCGGGGTGCTGCGCCAGCGTCCGGTCTTCTGCGGTGATCTCATCCCCGTATCCGCGCACGGCAGCAGTCTGTACAACCTGCTGACAGATAAAGACTGGTCGGCCGTCCGCAAGCCACTTATCGAGACCGTCAATCAGGTTTGTCAAGCTTGCGGCCGTCATCAACGGCGCTATTTGCAGGCGCATGAATTGTGGGAATACTACCTGCCGGAAACCGGCAATCAGGGCATTCAGCGCCTGGGCGAGATTGCTATTCTCTGCAATGACTGTCACGCCATGTTCCATCTGGCGCTGGCCGATCTGCAGGGACACGGCGAGGAAACCATGCAAAAACTGATGGCATTGCACCGTTGGGATACGGCAACGGCTGCGCTGTTTCTGGACATCATGAATGAGCGACGGGATCGCCACAACACGTTCGCATGGTCGCTAGACCTCAGTATCGTGGATATGGACGTGCTGCACATTCAACCGAAATGGCAGTGTCACCCGGAACTTCCGAACGTGCTGCAACGACCGAGCGAACATTGGGGAGGGATGCAGTACACGGCGATTCTCGGCAAGTCCTGGGTGCTGGATGGCATGGAGCATCCGGCCATCGCGTCACCGCTGGAAGGTGATGTGCGCTCCGTTGCCTGAAAGTCGGCACGTCCGTTAGGTAATGGACCTGTTTGCGGCACCAATGGTTATGGGAACTCGACAGACAGGAAAAAACCGTGCAACTAACCCATGAGCAGTCCCGGATTCTCGATTTCGTGCGTAGCGGTGGATCGGGCGCAACCGTCCGCCACGTCCTGCTCCATGCTTACGCCGGAACGGGCAAGTCGTTCATCCTGAGCGAGATCGCCCGACTCCTGCCGGGTCCGGGGCTGTATCTGGCCTTCAATCAGGCGATTGTTCAGGATATTCGCCAGAAACTCCCTTCGCATTTCAAGGCCATGACCACTCATCAACTGGCCCTGGAGGGCTTGCCCAGGGATATTACCAAACGGGTTCGCGCCAGCCTGGATCAGGACCGGGGGCGGGTGGCCCTGCCCTTGGTTCTGGACAAAATAGAGGGCTTCCCGCAAAAGGATGGTCTGGCGATTGCCGGAATCGCCATGCGTACCTTGAGCAACTTCTGCGGATCTGGAGATCCCCAGATGGGACCGCAACACCTTCCGGCCATGCCGAACCGCTGGAAGAAAGAGGACCTGGTGCAACATGCCAATCGCATTTGGGACGCCATGCTGAATTTCCGGATTCCCATCACCCATGACTTCTATTTCAAGGCGTGGACACTGATGGATCAGCCGCTCCCGTATTTTCATCGACTGGTGGATGAGGCACAGGACACCAACCCGGCCCTATTGGGTTCGCTTTTTCATCAACCTCAAGGCGTGACGTGGTGGGCTGGAGATCCGTACCAGAGCATCTATTCCTGGCGCGGAGCGATGGATGCTCTCAGTCATATCGGCAAACAAGACCAGACCCACTCGGATTATCTGACCCGCAGTTTCCGGTTTGGGGATGCGCCGGCGGACCTCGCCAGCCGCCTGCTGTCTGTTCTGGGAGAAACACGCCCGGTGCAGGGAACGGGTCAGACGGAGATTACCTATGCGTCTCTGGAATCCCGGAATCCGCGGCCATTTCTCCGGGGGTTCGCACCCGGCAAGGGTTTTTCCACAATGGCCTGGGTGTCTTTCAGCAATGTCACCTTGCTGGACGTAGCCTTGCAATGCATCGAGCACGGCCTGTCTTTTCATATCGTCGGGCAGGGCCGGGATGAAAAGTCCCTGATTTATGCGGCCATGAAGCTGAAATCCGGCAAGTTCGATCCCAAAGGCCCCTTATCGGCGTATCGCCAATGGTCGGAACTGGAAGAAGAAGCGGCCAGCGTACCGGACGGAGATGCGGCGAAACTCCTGAAGCTCTATCGGCATCCGGGATTCGGGTCGATTCTCGACGCCCTAAACCGGGGAGAAAGCCGGGAATCCGATGCCCAGGTCATTCTCACTACCGCGCACCGATCCAAGG
>JAAOMR010000498.1 GCA_018853935.1 Acidithiobacillus ferrivorans | reverse complement strand
AGCTACACGGCAATGGGTACGCTGCTGGCCAAACGGATCGATCAAAAAGAAGTGGTCGATCTCAAGGGGATGGGGCCGATGCTTATACCCGGAAATGCGGGATTTCGCATCGCCCCGGACACCTACGTCTTCAACCCCAGTTATCTGCCTCTGCCGGTCGTTGAAGGATTGGCGCACGCCTTGCCACACGGCCCCTGGCGCGCTATGGCGGCGCATCTGCCCGGCTTCATCAAGGCGGTCAGCCCCCATGGCTTCGCGCCAGACTGGGTAGCCTATTCCCCGCAAGAGGGGTACCACATGGCCCCCCAGGGAGCCGATGGCAGCTATAACGCCATTCGCGTGTATCTCTGGGCCGGCATGAGCAATCCCGATACCCCGGGTGCCCAACGGATCCTGGACAGCGTTTCGGGTAT
>JAAOMR010000497.1 GCA_018853935.1 Acidithiobacillus ferrivorans | reverse complement strand
TGCGCTTTCGGGGCGGGATCGGGTGCTTTGGGTTCTTTGCCCAGACGTTTCTGGCCGGTTGCTTCACGTTCAGCGCGGCGGGCCATTTTCTCGTCGTAAAGGATTTTTTCCTTTTCATAACGGGCTTGAACCCGTTCGGCAATCTTGGCCTTGGCGGCGGCCATCACCACCAGCCGGTCTTCGCGGCGACGTATTTCGTCCGGCAGATTCACGCCATCAGGAATGACTGCCTGATCTGCTTGCTCTGCCAGCGCGAACAATTCCTGCACTTCGGCCTTCAGTTGCCGCTCCATCTGTTCGATATGTCCGTAGGACAGGGCTTGATGTTTGGAGGCGTTGGCGTGGATCTTGGTGCCATCCAGGCAAACCCGGCCAACCTTCAGCAGCTTCATTTCTTGTGCCAGTTCCAGCACCTGCACGAACAGGTTTTGCAGCTCACCCAGGAAACGGCGGCGGAAGTTCGCCAGCGTGTCGTGATCGGGATGGCCGCCTGCAGCGAGATAACGGAAGGCTACAGAATCATAGGTGGCCTGTTCCAGCT
>JAAOMR010000496.1 GCA_018853935.1 Acidithiobacillus ferrivorans | reverse complement strand
ATAACGGCGCTGCCGTTGCCCGCGACCACGAATCATCCCTTTGAGGGTCTGTACGCCGGAAGACTCCACCGCCGTAACGCCCGCCTCCGCCTCCAGTTGCACATTCTGGATGCTATGGTGCACCCAATGACTGGACAGCGAGCGCCCTTGGCGTACCTGAGTATAAAGATGGGAGAGTACATCCTGCGCGACCTGCACAGAAGCGGCTGGTCCGGTGATATGAAAGCGCGTGCCGCGGGGCAGGATCACCACCCCTAAGCGTGACTCGATCTGTTTGATATGGCTGTCCAGTTCGCCGGACAGTTCGGAGAGCATCGCCGCGCTCGCCTGCTCAGCGATGAAATCGCCGTGGCTTACACTCAGCGTCTTACCAGGAGGCTCCATGGGGTTATACGGCAAGGCGCTGGCTCGCCGGTGCCACCTGCACCACACGCCCGCGCAGACTATTGGGCAGCGCTGCCGTAATTTCGACATCCAGCATCTGTCCGACCCAATCCATGGAACCCGCCATATTGACTGAGCGATTGCAGGCGGTCTTGCCCGTCAGTTGCTGCGGATCGCGGCGCGATGGTCCTGTCATCAATACTGCCTGCCGCGTACCCACCAAGGCTTGCGCGTAACCCTGCGCCAGCCCGTTGATACGCCCCTGTAATACCGCCAGACGCGCATCCTTGACGGCCTCGGGCACGCTGTCTTTCAGCTTCAGTGCTGGCGTATTGGGGCGCTGGCTGTATTTGAAGGAGAACGATTGATCAAAACGCACCGCATCGATCAACTCCATAGTCGCGGCAAA
Source organism: Acidithiobacillus ferrivorans (assembly GCA_018853935.1). Taxonomy (GTDB): domain Bacteria; phylum Pseudomonadota; class Gammaproteobacteria; order Acidithiobacillales; family Acidithiobacillaceae; genus Acidithiobacillus; species Acidithiobacillus ferrivorans. Next base: position 2,702 of record JAAOMR010000496.1, on the reverse strand, counting down.
GTCTGCATCGGTTTCGCCCGGAAAACCCACGATAAAATCCGAGGAAATCTGAATACCGGGACGCGCGACACGCAGACGTTCAATTTTATCTAAATACTGCTCAACCGTATGCTTGCGATGCATACGCCGCAAAATACGGTCAGAACCACTTTGTACCGGCAGGTGCAGGTGGGGTGCCAGTATCTCAATATTGGCATGCGCAGCAATCAATTCGTCATCCAGGTTACTGGGATGGGACGTGGTATAACGCAAGCGCAGTAAACCGGGAATTCGCGCCAGGCGTGCCAGCAGATCGGCCAGGCCACCCTCACCTACCAATCCCGTCGCACCCCGGTAGGCATTAACGTTTTGGCCCAGCAGAGTGATCTCGCGCACCCCCTGATCTACCAGCGTACGCGTCTCCCGCAGGATATCGGGCATGGGGCGGCTATATTCTCGCCCCCGGGTATGAGGCACCACACAGAAGGTACAGAATTTATCGCAACCTTCCTGAATAGTGACGAAAGCGGTAGCGCCGTCACGACCGGGCCGTTGCGGCAGGTGATCAAACTTCTCCAGCATCGGGAATGCCACATCCACCTGGGGACGGCGCTCGGCCAGACAGGCGTCCAGCAAGTCCGGCAAGCGATGCAGCGTTTGTGGCCCGAACACCAGATCTACATAAGGTGCCCGCCGCCGCAGTCGCTCACCCTCCTGACTGGCCACACAGCCCCCAACCCCGATCACCAACTCCGGACGCCGCTCCTTTAAAGGGCGCCAAAAACCCAGTTGGGTAAACACTTTATCTTCGGCTTTTTCACGGATGGAGCAGGTATTGAGCAAGAGTACATCGGCGAGCAACGGATCATCCACCAGATGCAACCCATGACTGACCGCAAGCACATCAGCCATGCGCTCGGAGTCGTATTCATTCATCTGACAGCCGTAAGTCTTGATATACAGGTTCTGCAATGCATTCCCAGAAGAAGTGAGGACCTATGAACGATGATAGGGCCACCCCGAAGGATTGACAAGGGGTGGCCGCAGATTACGGAATCATCCCAGGCCAAGCGCTGATTTTAGCAAGAAGTGAAAGCGCTGATCATCCTGAACACTGCCCAGCAGACCAAAACGAGTAGCTACCGCAGTAACCTGGGGGCCCTTCGGCGTAACCGTCACATCCACCAGCATGTGTCCGTTACGCGCATGAATAATGCTGCCTTGAGGGGAAGTGCCCGCAGTTTCGGTATTGAGAATGACACAATGCATCCGCCCCAGCACCTGCGTAGCTGCCGCAAGGGTGGGCTGAAATGCCGTCGGGTAGTAATGTGTGCTCTGGCCCGTATAGATCGCCGCCAGCGGTCCATCCTCCGTGCTACAGGCGGCGAGCAGGATCGGGGACAACAACATCATAATCAGCAGCAAACGTTTATTCATCTCCATCCTCATTTAAAATCCAGAAAACCAGTTTTCCACAACGCCAGTATAACCCAAATGGAGTCCGGCATGACGCCGTCCGCGGCACCGTGCTACAATACGCGCCGTTCCTTCGGCGACGCGATGACCAGCGTTTTGCCTCCACCGGTGGAGAAAGCCCATGTCCCGATCTCCCGGGCCGATGTCCCAGGCTTGGCACTTTACCCGCGAGTTTTTACGCGATCCTCATGCTATTGGGGCTGTGCTACCCAGTTCACCCTTCCTCGCCCGCCGAATGGCCGCTATGGTGCCCCACGGCCCCGGCCTGGTGGTCGAATTGGGGCCGGGTATGGGGCCAGTAACCAAGGCCTTACTGGAAAGCGGCATCTCACCGCAGGATCTGGTTCTTGTCGAGCAGGCGCCGGCCATGGTCCACCACCTGCGTCGGCATTATCCCGAGCTGGAAGTTATTGAAGGGGACGCAGCACACATTCAACACTTGGTGGCGCATCGCGGCCCAGTCCGCGCCGTGGTGTCCAGTCTGCCGCTGCGCAGCATTCCCAAAACGGTCGTTGAACGCATCTTTCAGCAACTGCCGGGGATCAGTCGCCACGGTACAGTATTCATCCAGTTTACCTATCACTTCCGCTGTTCCTGCGCGGGCTTGCCAGCGGACTTTCGTCGGGGAAGGATGGCTGTGGTCTGGCGCAACGTGCCGCCAGCACGGGTAGATGCCTTTATTTACCACGCACCCCAGCAGCGCTGATTGAGTCGCATTGACATAAAGAAGAGGCGAAAATGATGCGGCATGACCAGAAGACGCAGAGTCCTGCGCCAAACAACGGGCCACTGCCTTTTTCCAAAATGATCACCAAAAACCCACCTCCCTTGCGCCATGCCCCTCGTCTGCTATGGCCTTGGCTGACCTTACCTGCCTCTCTCACTGCAGCGCTGCAACGGGCTTACGAAAAGCCGCATATGGTGCAGGCGCTGCTGCTGGGTAGTGGACGTGCGAATCCAACGCCGACTGAGCGCTACCTATTACGCCTACATCGCGGAGAGCAGATTTTTTGGCGCGAGGTCCTCTTGCACGGTGGCGACGTGATGCGTCCGGCGCTCTGGGCGCGCACGACCATTCCGTTGCGCGGGCTACGTCGCGGCCTCTTACCGCTGACCAGGCATGGCACGCGCCCCATCGGCAATACCCTATTCCGTCACCGCCGCTTGTGGCGCTCCCCGATTCAAGCCGAGAGCCAGCCCCGATTCGGCCAGCACCGCTGGCAGCGGCGGTCGGTATTACGTCGCGG
>JAAOMR010000495.1 GCA_018853935.1 Acidithiobacillus ferrivorans | reverse complement strand
AAATTCAATTGCACCTGACTCTGGCACTCGAAGCCGGTTACCAGGCGGGCGAGCGCCCGGTGTCAGCAGAAGTGGTCGAATCGGTGCTGTCACGGCAGATGGATGATCTGGAGCCGACCCTCACTCGCCACGGCTATCACCTCAAGGACCTGGTAGATCAATTCGATGCCAGACCGGCCGAGATCAAGGCCTTTCTCAATAATACACTGGACCCGGCACGCGCCGCTGAACTGCGGGACAAAATGCTGG
>JAAOMR010000494.1 GCA_018853935.1 Acidithiobacillus ferrivorans | reverse complement strand
TTGCTGAGACGCGGCTGGTTTTTTTACCCGGAGGGCATGCAGAACCTCGCTTTGACATTCCTGGATGGAAGACACCCCGGATACGGGTGGGGCGCCATTGAGACGAACTCGGTGATGCTGAATGCGGTGGAGTTGCTCCAAGGCTCGTTCCGGCGTCAGCCCGGTGTGACTCGCACGTAAACGACTGCGCATGACCCGATGCAGAATCAGCGCCATGAAGCAGATTGCTGCGTGCGCCCGTATCCTGTCGGGCAGGCGGTGGTAGACCGGGCCGATTTCCAG
>JAAOMR010000493.1 GCA_018853935.1 Acidithiobacillus ferrivorans | reverse complement strand
CTTACGATCCGGTCAGGGATGCCGATGGCAATGTTTACAGTTTTCTGGCGCGCAATGGCATGGATAGAACGGATCTGCCCTGGATTTCCACCTGGGAGTTGCAACAATATGCCCATACCGGAACACTAACGCCGGAACTGGCGGTACAGCAATTGCAAAGCGCGGAGGATTCGGGCTACGCCTTTTCGCCTTTCGAGACCATCGCCCTGCAAGCGTTCGCGCGGGATGCAAACGCCGATCCGCGGTTTACCGCGTACCAGAAACAGGAAGGGGAATATATGGTCGTGCGCGGCGGTGTCCGTTCCTCTGCGCGCGATTTTTCGCTGGATGACCTGCCGCGCACCGTGCGGGACTATGTGCAGGCGCATCGTTTCGATCTGGATAGGACGCAACGTTCCGAGAACAGGGAGCAGAGGCAGGAAACCCCGGCATCCGCACGAACTACGGAAACCGGCCTGCGCCTGCAGGACCTGCATCTACCAGACATCAACCGCCAGCCCATGCGAGTCGACGCGGCTTTCCGCGATACGAGTTTTGTGCGGGCCTTTAACAATACGCCGGATGCGCTGGCTTTTATGGCCTGGATCAACGATCAGAAAGAACAGCGAGCGGCGCTGGATCGTGGCGAACCCCTAACCCTGGGCCAGTTGCGTTATGTACCGGCGGGAGTGCCCGGCGAGTATCGGG
>JAAOMR010000492.1 GCA_018853935.1 Acidithiobacillus ferrivorans | reverse complement strand
GGCTCAGTAACAGGCGAATGCCGGTCTGCATGTCGGCCAGCCGTCCCGCCGCGTTCAGTCTCGGTCCTAATCTGAAGGCGAAATCCTGTTCCCGCATCTGTTCCAGTTCCAGTCCCGCAAAGGCCACCAGTCCAGACAGTCCGGGATTAATTTTCCCCGAACGTATCCGCCGCAGGCCATTGGCCACCAGTACCCGGTTGTTACGCTCCAGCGGTACGAGATCCGCCACCGTCGCCAGCGCCACGAGATCAAGGGTTTCCTCCAGCATTTCCCGACCTACCCATTCCGGATGGGTCAGATGCAGGGCCAGCAGCAGATACCACGCCACCCCCGCGCCACAGGTGGACTTCCAGGGAAA
>JAAOMR010000491.1 GCA_018853935.1 Acidithiobacillus ferrivorans | reverse complement strand
GCATGTTTTCGATCATGACCACGGGGGCATCCATCATCACGCCGATGGCAATGGCGATGCCGCCCAGGGACATGATGTTGGCGGGGACACCCATGGCCCACATGATGAGGATGGCGGCCAGTATGCCCAGCGGCAGGGCGACGAGGGCCACCAGCGCCGAACGCGCGCGCAGCAGAAAGAGCAGGGAGATGAGCGCCACCGCCAGGGATTCTTCCAGCAACTTGCCGGTCAGGGTATGAATGCTGCGCTGGATGAGCGGGGCCTGGCTATAAGTCGTGACAACCTGCACGCCCTTGGGCAGGGAGGGCTGGATGTCCTTCAGCTTGCGCTGGATCTGGTGGATGAGGGCATAGGCGTTGCCACCCTGGTTCATCATCACGATACCGCCCACCACCTGGCCATGGCCATTGAGATCGGCGACGCCGTTGGGCAATTGTGGACCCAACTGCACCCGGGCCACCTCCCGCAGCGTAATGGGCACATCGTTGCGTACGGCCAGCGACGCATCTTGCAGGTCTTTCAGGGAATGGATATAGCCCGAGGTGCGGACGATATAACTCGCTCCTCCCATGTCCACCACCGAGCCGCTGGTCTCCCCGTTGGCGGCACGGATGGCAGCCTCCACTTCCGGAAGGGTCAGGTGGTAGGCGAGAAGCTTCTGCGGATCCACTACCACCTGGTACTCCTGCACCATGCCCCCCACCGTGGCCACCTCCGCAACGCCGGAGATGCCCTGTAGTTCGTACTTGAGAAACCAGTTCTGCAAGGTGGTGAGCTGGGCCAGATTCAAGGTCCCGCCGGGATCGGTGAGGGCATACTCGAAGATCCAGTCCACCCCCGAACTGTTCGGCCCCAGGGCCGGCGTGATCCCCGGCGGCAGTTTGGACTGTACCTGGCTCAGGTATTGGAGTACCAGATTGCGGGCCTGATAGATGCTGGTGCCACTCTTGAAGAGGACGTAGACATAGGAGTCGCCGAACATGGAGTAACCGCGCACGGCCTGGGCACCGGGCACCTCCTGCAGGGTGGTCTCCAGGGGATAGGTGACCTGGTCCTGAATGATTTGCGGCGCCTGACCCGGATAGGAGGTCTTGACGATGACCTGGGTGGGCGAGATGTCGGGGAGTGCTTCCAGGGGGATGTTGATCACCGCCAGCGTACCGCCGACGATCAATACCAGGACGGCGATCACGACCAGCAAACGGTTTTCCATACACCAACGCATGATCGCTCTAATCA
>JAAOMR010000490.1 GCA_018853935.1 Acidithiobacillus ferrivorans | reverse complement strand
CCGGGGCGGATGCGTGTGAGCGTGTCGGCGATGGCCTGGTGGCCGCCCACATCATCGCCCGCGTGCACAGTGAAGTGGAGAATATTCTGCCCAACAGCCCGGTGGAATGAGCAGTATTACTTAGCGTCAAGCGAACCAGAAAAGGAGCAGTGAAAATGGCAAACGTCAGCGGAGTGGCATTGGGTATGATTGAAACGCGCGGCCTGGTGCCGGCGATTGAAGCGGCGGACGCGATGACCAAGGCGGCGGAAGTGCGCCTGGTGGGTCGTCAGTTCGTGGGCGGCGGCTATGTCACCGTGCTGGTGCGCGGTGAGACCGGTGCGGTGAATGCGGCGGTGCGGGCCGGGGCGGATGCGTGTGAGCGTGTCGGCGATGGCCTGGTGGCCGCCCACATCATTGCCCGCGTGCACTCCGAGGTGGAGAACATACTACCGAAGGCGCCCGATGCCGGTGACAGTGGGCTGGATGGCGTGGTAAGCCAGTCGCTCAGCTAGCACCGCCCCGGCCATGGCGAACGATCCGCGAATGATGGGCTACCTGATGCGCGCGCTCAGTGCTGAGATGGCTGCCGTGCAACAGTATCTCACCCAGGCCAGCCTGACCGCGATGTGGCAGTTGGGCGCGCCCAGTAGCCGCTTTCGCCGTGATGCGGAAGAGGAGCTTGGGCATGCGCAGCGACTGATCGAGCGCATGCTGGTGTTGGGTATCCCTTCCAATGGTACTCAACT
>JAAOMR010000049.1 GCA_018853935.1 Acidithiobacillus ferrivorans | reverse complement strand
TATGTCGGTGCGCGGCACCTTGCCGAAAAAGCGCAGACTGCTCCATTCAAAAGTCTTTTCCACCACCACGAACATCACGCCGACCAGTGCGGCAATGGGCACCTGCTGAATCCAGTGTGAAGCCAGCACAATAAAGGACAGCAAAAAGAGGGCCGTGGTAACGCCCGACAGGCGCTTAATGGCGCCGTTACCAACGTTGATGATGCTCTCCCCCAGCATGGCGCAGCCGCCCATGGCGCCAAAAAAACCGCTGACCACATTGGCAAGACCCTGCGCCATGGACTCCTGATTCGGCTTGCCGCGGGTGTCGGTCATCTCGTCGATCAGATTCAGGGTCAGCAGGGTTTCCACCAAACCGTTGGCGGCCATAACCAGGGCATAGGGGAAGATGACGACCAGCGTGTGCCAGTTCATTGGCACTTCCGGCAGATGAAAGCTGGGCAGGCCGCCGGCCAGCGATGCCACGTCGCCGACGGTCACCGTAGGAATCTTGAAGGCGACGACGAGGAGGGTGGTCAGTAGAGCACCCGCGAGCGTTGCCGGGATCGCCTTGGTGATGCGTGGCGTCAGATAAATAGCCACCATGGTCAGGGCGACCAGCCCGATCATGATATAAAGCGGCGTACCACGCATCCAGACCATGGCGCCTTGGGCATCCCTGATCTTGAAATGCTCCAGTTGCGCCATGAAAATCACGATAGCGAGGCCGTTGATGAAACCGAGCATGACCGGGTGGGGGATCAGGCGCACGAATTTACTCAGCCGCGCCGCCGCGAAGAAGAGTTGCAGCAGGCCCATCAGGATGACGGCAGCAAACAGGTATTCTGCCCCGTGGGAAACCACCAGCGCCACCATCACCACCGCCGTAGCACCGCTGGCGCCGGACACCATACCCGGCCGCCCACCCCAGAGCGAAGTGATAAACACCAGGATAACCGCCGCGTATAAGCCGGTTAACGGCGAGACATGGGCGACAAAGGCGAAGGCGATGGCTTCTGGTACCAGAGCCAGCGCCACGGTAATGCCGCTGAGGATGTTGATCTTGTTTTCTTCAAATCGGGACAGGCTTTGCATCGGACTGCTCCACTTGAGGCAAATGCGTCTCCATGCCGGGTCGGGCCTTAGGCCCACAGTGCAGCAGGAAGCAGCAGTAGAGTTCAAAAATGAGAAGGGCGAGAGCTTCGCCAGAGTGCGGTCAGCAGTGACCAGCATAGAGGATGGGGTTGAAACTCACATCGGAGACAGCACCTGATTCATTAAGGTTTAATGGCTAAATACCGTACCAGAAGCCTGATTTATAATCAAACGGCTTTGCCGCCCAGCCTCTGCCGCCATTGGCGCGCCAGCGCCCACAGGTTAGACTAGGGCGCTTATCACGGGTCTCATAACATTGTTCCGGAGAAAAACATGGCCGAGTTGCCAGAAATAGAACTGCTCAGACAAAAGCTGCGGCGCAGTATCCTGCACAAGCGGGTCGGCGTCATGCAGATGCAGAATGCCAAAGGCGAGCCACTGACCGATGGCGCCGGGATGGATGATGCCGCCCTCCAGGGCAAAGCCATCACTGACCTGCATCGCTATGGTCAATACCTTTTCCTGGAACTGGATCGCAAAGACATCCTCGCCATGCAGTTGGGCGGTGAGCTGAGCGGCGAACTTGAACGCGGCCCTGCTCAGGCGGAAGGCGGGGAAGAGCCGCGTGCGGCATTGGAGATTCAGATCAATGGCCAGCAGCGCTTGCGTTTTCAGGGGACCCAGTTGGGTAACCGCCTGCGCCTGCTGGATGAAAACAGCGATGTGGATTTCCTGACCAAGCTCGGCCCGGATCCGCTGATGGTGCATGGAGAAGGGCTCGGAGTATTGCGCGAAGCCCTGAGTCGTCGCCGCAGTGCCCTGCGTAACATCCTGCTGGATGATACTTTCGCGCCGGGCATCGGCGGTATCTGGGCGGATGAAATCCTCTTTCAGGCCCGTTTGCGGCCGGATCGCACCGCGACCAGCCTCAGCGAAGAAGATCGCGAGCGTTTCCTGGAGCAGATCCCCAAGGTGCTGGATCGTGCCGTGCGCTGTCAGGCGAAGACCAACCTGCTGCCCAAGACCTTCTTCACCCGCCATCGGGCAGATGGGCACTGTCCGAGTTGTGGCGGCGCACTGGAGACCCTTGCGGTGGGGGGTAAGAGCGCGCTGTTCTGCCCGGCCTGCCAGTCTTAAGCAGACCGCAACCTACTTATGTCTCCAGGGTAAACCGCTGGCCTTCCAGCCTTCTACCTTGCCGCGCTGGCCGTGGGTGTCGTGTTTGCCCTCAAAGCCCCCGAGGATGTTATAGCAATGGCCATAACCCAGGTCGGCCAGATGTTCAGCAGCCGCCAGAGAGCGGCCACCCGTCCGGCACAGTAACAGCAGTAAATCGCCGGGTTGGGCTTTCTTGCGCAGCTCTGCGTCAAAGTCGGCATTGGGGGTCATGCCCGGATACTGTTGCCACGGCACATGGCAGCAGCCCTCTACGAAACCCGAGAAATCCAGTTCCGGCTGGGAGCGCACGTCAATCAGGATGGCCTTGGGATGGTCGCGCAACACCGCATGCGCTTCCTCTGGCGTCATATCTCCGGCGTGGCGTTTGCCAGCAGCCTTGGCCCGCTCCTGCGCCTTCTGCAAAATCGCTTCGGTATTCATAGCGTTCACCTCGTCCTGTAAATCGGTTTGGATGCCAGGAGGATTAAACAGCATCTGCGCATATATTGTGCGTGTCCCCGCTTTTCGGCAAGCCCGCCGCCAGATCTTATCTGTGGGCATTGCCTTGACAATCGCCAGCGAATTGACGATTGTCCGACCAAATATCCAGACAGATAACCCGAGACACGGTCATGAGTCAGTGAGGTACCCTGAATCGTTTCAAAGCCGCACTGGTCGCCGACTTTACGGATGACCGCAATACCTTGAGAGGCCCTGAGTAGTGGCAGAAAGCATCAGTCGCACGGAACGCGGCAAGCAGAACATGCGGGTGACCCTGATGGGGGCGGGCACCAACGTGGTGCTGTTTTTCATCAAACTGGCGGGGGGCATTTTCGGGCACTCTAGTGCACTGGTGGCGGACGCCATCCATTCCCTTTCGGATCTGCTGTCTGATCTTGGGTTGGTGTTCGCCATGCACTTCAGCAGCCAGCCGCCGGATCAGGAGCATCCCTACGGCCATGAGCGTTTTGAAACGCTGGCGGCGCTGGCCACGGGCAGCCTGCTGGCCATCAACGGGGCCGGGATCGGCTACGAGGCGGTCCAGCGGCTCATTATCGGTCATTACGGCATGCCAGCCAGCTGGACCCTCTACATCGCCGCCTTTGCCATCATCGCCAAAGAGTCACTCTACCAGATCACTATCCGGGTAGCCCGCAGGACCCGTTCGGCCGCATTGCGCGTCAATGCCTGGGATCACCGTACCGATGCGATTTCCAGTGTCATCGTGTTTATCGGTATCGGTGGCAGCTTGCTGGGCGCGCCTTATCTGGACTCGGTCGTCGCCCTTATCGTCGCCCTTATGGTGCTGCGGATCGGCCTAGTCACTGGCTGGGAAGCGGTGCAGGAGCTGGCAGATCGTGGCCTTAGCGATGAAGCACTGGCAGCGATTCGCGAGGTGATTCTCGGCTGCGAGGGGGTGCGCGATTTGCACCTGCTCAAGACCCGTAAAATCGGCCATCAGGCCCTAGCCGAGGTGCATCTGCAGGTGATGCCGACCCTGAGCGTCTCCGAGGGACACCAGATTGCTGAGCGGGTGCGAATAACGTTGTTGCGGCAGGTGGATGAGCTGGCTGATGCTACCATCCACATCGACAGCGAAGATGATGAGGATGGGGGCGTGGTTCTGCCGCCGCGCAGCGAGATTGAAAAAGTGGTGTGCGAATGTCTGCTGGCGCGGAACTTGCCTTTAGCAGAGCAAATGACCTTGCATTACCTCAAGGATGGCGTCGTGATCTGCATGCGTTATCACTTGCCGCCAGCGGAAACATTCGCTAGCCTGCAGGACATGGAAACACGGCTTCAGGACGCCTTGCAGGGGCAGGTGCCGGGCTTGCAGCAGGTGGATGTGGTCTGGCAGTTGCCAAAAACACCGACCGCTCTATAGCGGTGCATAATTTTTGGTTGCACCATAACTGGGCTCCATATTGGTGCATATGGAGTCCGAATTGTTGTCGGCATGGTGGTTAATAGTCTGGTATGAATTTTGTACGCGCAGTTTGCTCAGGGTCGTGAATATTTCTTGATTGAAGGAGAAGCAAATGGGTTACAGCCCCAGTGATGTGGTTAAGTTGATTAAAGAAAAAGACATCAAGTTTATCGATTTCCGCTTTACCGATACCAAGGGTAAGGAACAGCATGTCTCCGTCCCCGGCCATACTATCGAAAAAGACACCTTCGTCGAGGGTAAGGCTTTTGATGGCTCCTCCATCACCGGCTGGAAGGGCATTAACGAGTCCGACATGATTCTCCTGCCCGAGGCTGAGTCTGCCGTTCTCGATCCTTTTACGGATGAAACCACCCTCATTATCCGCTGCGACGTCATTGAGCCCGCCACCGGCCAAGGCTATGAGCGCGATCCCCGCTCCGTCGCCAAGCGTGCCGAGATCTACCTGAAGAGCACGGGCATTGCCGACACCTCCTACTTTGGTCCCGAAAATGAATTTTTTGTTTTCGATTCGGTGACTTGGAATATCGATATGAGCGGCTGTGCTTACAAGGTGGATGCCGAAGAGGCCGCATGGAATTCTGGCAAGGAATATGAATCCGGCAATATGGGCCATCGCCCCGGCGTCAAGGGCGGTTATTTCCCGGTCCCACCCGTTGATTCGGCGCAGGATTTGCGCTCCGCCATGTGTCTGGCCATGGAAGAAATGGGTTTGAAGGTGGAAGTGCATCACCATGAGGTGGCTACGGCCGGGCAGCACGAAATCGGTGTCGGTTTTAATACGCTGACCCGCAAGGCGGACGAGGTGCAGATCCTCAAATATGTCGTCCACAACGTAGCGGCGGCTTATGGTCAGACGGCGACTTTCATGCCCAAGCCCATCGTCGGTGACAACGGCAGCGGCATGCATGTCCACCAGTCCCTCGGCAAGGATGGCAAGAATATCTTTGCGGGTGACTTGTACGGCGGACTGTCGGAAATTGCCCTGTACTACATCGGCGGCATCATCAAGCATGCCAAGGCGATTAACGCGCTGACCAACCCCAGCACCAATAGTTACAAGCGTCTGGTACCCCATTATGAGGCGCCGGTGTTACTGGCCTATTCTGCCAAGAACCGTTCGGCGTCCATCCGTATTCCCTTCGTCAATAGCCCCAAGGCCCGACGCATCGAAATACGTTTCCCGGACTCCACCGCCAACCCCTACCTGGCGTTCTCTGCCATGCTGATGGCGGGTCTGGACGGTATCCAGAATAAAATTCATCCCGGCGACGCCATGGACAAGAATCTTTATGATCTGCCCGCGGAAGAGCAGGCCAACATCCCCGGCGTGGCGGCATCCCTGGAAGAAGCCCTGCGCGCCCTGGAAGCCGATCATGACTTCCTCATGAAGGGGGGTGTGTTTTCCGAGAGCTGGCTGGAAGGTTATCTGGATGTGAAGTGGGCCGAAGTGCAGACCCTGCGTATGACCACCCATCCGGTGGAGTTCCAGATGTACTACAGTCTCTGAGATGGGATACAGCCCGCCACGGCGGGCTTTTCCCCGGCGGCCATCAGCTCCGTGCTTTATGCGGGGCTTTTTTGTGGCCGCTGCCTTGACAATCGGGGGCTTGGCGACCATATAGGGAAATGCCACGCTGGTCAGGAGAACAGGCTGATGAAGTACAGGAAATCCCCTCTTACATCTGGTAAGGGTGAATCAAAGCGCCCACTAATGGCGGGCGTGTGTATTTTCCTGTCGGCCTTTCTGATCAGCACTTCCGCGGATGCGTCAACCATCTATCGCTGGGTGGGTGGCGGTGGAGTGGTCAGCTATGGCGAAACCCCACCTGCGGGCGCTAAAGACGTCGAGCAGATCTCCGGGGCACCGCAGAACTCGGTCAGCACGCCCGAGTCTGCGGCCAGCGGTAGTGTTGTCACCCCATCGCCCGCGCCGTCTGCCGCACCCACCCGACCCGCAGTAAATCCGGCCTTGAAGCGCCTGCAGGCGGAACTGGTTGTGGCGCGGTTGGCGCTGCTTCAGGCGACCAAAAACTACGAGCAGGGCAAGGCCATACGCACCGGCAACGAGCGCAATTATGCGCGCTATCTGGATCGGGTAAACGGTCTGAAACAGGCGATGGATGCGGCGCAATTACGCGCGCTGTTGCTCCAGCGACAGATCCAACAAGTACAGAATGAAGGTCCGGCGCCAACGACTCCAGAGGTCGCGGCGCATTAGTTTGCCGGGTGCAGCGCGTATCTGAAGATGGACCCGAAGGTGCTTCGTAGCTTACCATAACCGTAGGATAGCCACTGCACGCCTTTGGGAGACCTAATGCCGCGTTTCTTGCTCAGTAACGATGATGGTTATCTGGCACCGGGACTGGCGGCACTCGCCGAAGCAATAAGGCCTTTAGGCGATTTGGAGGTGCTGGCGCCGGAGCAGGATCGTAGCGGCGCCAGCAACTCCCTCACCCTGGACCGGCCATTGCGGATGCGTACCGGGCTCAACGGTTTTCACTATCTGATCGGCGGTACGCCCACGGACTGTGTCCATCTCGCCGTCACCGGCATTTTCGCGGAAACGCCTGATATGGTGGTCTCCGGTATCAATCGAGGCGCCAATATGGGGGATGATGTGCTCTACTCAGGCACGGTGGCCGCCGCCACCGAGGGGCGTTTTCTCGGCTTGCCTGCTATTGCGGTTTCCCTGGCCGGACGCGATTGCACCCACTTTTCGACCGCAGCGCAGGTGGCCGCCAAGTTGGTGATCGGGGTGCTGAGTCATGCGCTACCTGCCGATACTATTCTCAATGTGAACGTACCGGATTTGCCCTACGATGAAATCCGCGGATTTGAAGTGACGCGTCTGGGGCGTCGCCACAAGAGCGACATGGTGATACCGGCGGCGGATCCGCGCGGCGATCCCGTTTACTGGATTGGCCCTTCCGGACGGGAGGCAGATGCCGGTCCCGGTACCGACTTTGACGCGGTGCGCCGCGGTTACGTCTCCATTACGCCGCTCGATCTGGATATGACCCGCTACAATTTTCTGGATGGTTTGAGTCAATGGCTGCTTCGTTGCTAGCCTTGGGTCCTGAAGTCGGCATGATTTCCCCGCGTACCCGGGGGCGGATGGTGCTCCGTCTGCGTGCGGAAGGCATCCGTGACGAGCGGGTGCTGGACGCGATGAACCGGGTTCCGCGTCACCGCTTTGTCGCGCAGGCGTTGGCGGGGCGCGCCTATGAGCCGGTGTCTCTGCCTATCGGCTATGGACAGACTATCTCTCAGCCCTGGACCGTGGCGCGGATGATGGAGGCGATCCTGGAGGACAGGGAGGTGCCGCAGCGGGTGCTGGAGATCGGTACTGGTTCCGCCTACCAGACCGCCGTGTTGGCAGAGCTGGGGGCTGAGGTCTTCAGCATTGAGCGTATCGGCCCGCTTCAGGAGATGGCGGAGGTGTTGCTGGGGCGGCTGAGCTACCGTCAGGTGCATCTGCATCACGGAGATGGCAGTGGCGGCTGGCCGGAAAAGGCGCCCTTTGATGCGATTGTCATCACGGCTGCAGTGCCCTGCGCCCTGGCGCCCCTTTATCGCCAGTTGCGGGCCGGGGGTAGTCTGGTGATGCCGGTGGAAGAATGCGGCAGGCAGCATTTGCAGGTCAGTCATTGGGATGGCAGTGCGGCGCAGGTGATTCCGCTGGGTAGCTGCCATTTTGTCCCTTTGCTGGCGGGAACGATTGCGGTGGCCTCTGGAGAGTGTGTCGGATGAAAAGCGCGAGCAGAGACGAGGAAGAGAACGTTCAGGCAGTAGCTTCGGAGAAGGAAGCGGATGTTTCGGAAAAAGCCGAAGGGATAGAAGATTTTGGTGAGGCCCATGATTGGGATGCTACCCGCTGTTATCTGCGGGAAATCGGGCATAGTCCGCTGCTGACCGCAGAACAGGAGGTCACCCTCGGGCGCCGGGTTCAGGCCGGAGATCAGGCGGCACGCTGCACCATGATAGAGAGTAACCTGCGTCTGGTGGTAAAGGTGGCGCGGCGTTATATCAACCGGGGTTTGCCACTCCTGGATCTGATCGAAGAGGGTAATCTCGGGCTGATCCGGGCGGTGGAGAAGTTCGATCCAGAGCGCGGCTTTCGCTTCTCCACCTACGCGACCTGGTGGATTCGCCAGAATATCGAGCGCGCGCTGATGAATCAGACTCGCACCATCCGCCTGCCCATCCACATCATGAAGGAACTCAGCACTGTGCTGCGCGCGGTCCGCTGTCTCGGGCAAACCCTGCAACGAGACCCGACGCCGGAGGAGGTGGCAGAGGCGCTCAACCGCCCGGTAGAAGCAGTGCGTGGCTGTCTGGAAATGGATGGTCGAGTGACGAGCCTGGATGTGCCCCATGGCCGGGATTCGGACCGACCCCTGGCGGATATCATTGCCGATGTTGATGCGCTGGGGGTTGAAGCGGATCTGGCTGACCGGGATCTCTCCCAGCAGGTGCACCAGTGGATTGCAACCATGACCGAGAAGCATCGGCTGGTATTGTTCTGGCGCTTCGGTCTGGACGGTACCGATGGGGCGACGCTGGAAGAGGTCGGCTCTCGCCTCGGCGTTACCCGGGAGCGGGTGCGGCAGATTCAGGTAGAGGCATTGCTGGTGCTGCGCCAGCGCATTGAAGAGGAAGGCCTGACATCGGAGAGCCTTTTCGGCTGACGGTGACGTCGGCGGATGCCAGTGTGTTCAGGCCTCGGGCGGCAGCAGGGCGGCGATGACCACGCGATCTTCGGCCAGCAGGATGTTGTAGGTGCGGCAAGCGGCACTGGTGTCCATCACCTCTACGGCGAGATCAGCGATGCGTAGGGCACGCATGAGTTCCAGCGGAAAATGCTGACGCTTGCCAGTGCCCAGCAACACAATATCGGGCTTGCGCGCCAGGACTTCGGCAAAGTGCGAGATCTGGAGCGCGCTGGCATCCTCCGGTCCCCAGGGGCTGTGCAGCCAGTCGGCACCGACCAGCAGGCCCTGTGCGTGGCTCTTGCCGTGGATGACGATGCCCTGCGGCCCATAGGCATGGATGAGATTGCGGTGACCGTCGCGTTGCAGGTGTAATTTCATGTTGAATGTCCTTCATGCGGATTGACAGGTCCGCTTTGCCTCTCTATTGTTCTTCGATTTCGGCATTCGCTACAACCCTGAAGGCCCGCGCCACATGAACAGTGACTTTGAACGTATCCGTCGTCTGCCCCCTTATGTATTTAACATCGTTACGGACCTGAAGAATCAGGCCCGCAAGCGGGGCGAGGATATCATCGACTTTGGCATGGGTAATCCTGATCAGCCCACGCCCCAGTATATTGTCGACAAACTCTGTGAAACGGCCCAGCGCGGCGATACCCATCGCTACAGCGTGTCGCGCGGCATCCCCCGCCTGCGTCGCGCCATCACGACCTGGTATGAGCGCCGCTACGGCGTGCAGCTCGATCCCGAGTCTGAAGCCATTGTCACCATCGGCTCGAAAGAGGGCATTGCCCATCTGGCGCTGGCGACCATGGGTCCCGGCGATACGGTGCTGGTGCCGAGCCCGACTTATCCTATCCATCCCTACGGCTTTGTCATCTCGGGCGCCGACGTGCGCCATGTGCCGATGCTGCCGGGGGTGGATTTCTTCGAGGAACTGGAAAAGGCCGTCAAGGCCGCCTGGCCGAAGCCGAAGATGCTGGTGATTAACTTCCCCCACAACCCGACGGCGTCGGTCGTGGAGCTGGACTTTTTCGAGCGGATTGTCGCGTTTGCTAAGGAGCACCGTATTTGGGTGGTGCATGATCTGGCCTATGCGGATATCGTCTTTGATGGCTATAAAGCGCCGAGCTTTTTGCAGGTGCCAGGGGCCAAGGACGTGGGTGTCGAATTCTTCACCCTTTCCAAGAGCTATAACATGCCCGGCTGGCGGGTGGGTTTTGCGGTGGGGAATCCGAAGCTGGTGGGTGCGCTGGCGCGGATGAAGAGCTATCTGGATTACGGCACCTTTACCCCGATTCAGGTGGCGGCCATCACCGCGCTGGAAGGGCCGCAGGATTGCGTGGAAGATATCCGGCTGATGTATGAGCAGCGCCGCGACGTGCTCTGCGAGGGGCTGGATGCCGCGGGCTGGGTGGTCGACAAGCCCAAGGCAACCATGTTTGTCTGGGCAAAAATTCCCGAAGCCTTGCGCAAGATGGGCTCCCTGGAATTCTCCAAGCTGGTACTGGACCGCGCCAAGGTGGCGGTGAGCCCCGGCATCGGCTTTGGTGAGTTGGGCGACGAATATGTGCGTTTCGGGCTGGTGGAGAATGAGCACCGCACCCGACAGGCCATCCGCGGCATCAAACACATGTTTCGTGAGGATCTGTAATGGCGGATGCAATGGAGCCGGTACGGATCGGTATTCTTGGTATGGGCACGGTGGGTCAGGGCACGGTGCGGGTGTTGGAGCGCAATGCCGAAGAAATCGTGCGCCGGGTCGGACGCGAGTTACGGGTAGTGCATGCGGCAGTGCGTAATCCCGCACGTTTGGCGGGACTGGGTCTGGATGCGCGGATCAGCAGCGATCCCTGGGCGGTGGTGCGCGATCCCGAGGTGGACGTGGTCGTCGAGGTGATGGGGGGCCAGGAGCCGGCCCTGAGCTTGTTGATGGCCGCTATCGCGGCGGGTAAGCATGTGGTGACCGCTAACAAAGCACTGCTGGCCGAGCATGGCAACGAGATTTTTGCGGCGGCGCAGGCGCAGGGGGTGATGGTTGCCTTCGAGGCGGCGGTGGCGGGTGCCATTCCTATCATCAAGGCGATCCGCGAGGGGTTGGCGGGCAACCGGATTCAGTGGCTGGCGGGCATTATCAACGGCACCAGCAACTATATCCTCTCCCAGATGTTCCGCGCGGGCTGGGACTTTGAGCAGGCCCTGGCTGAGGCGCAGCAGTTGGGTTATGCCGAGGCCGATCCGGGGCTGGATGTGGATGGCGGCGATGCTGCGCACAAGATTACCCTGATGGCGTCTATTGCTTTCGGTATCCCGGTGGATTTCGCCCATTGTCATGTGGAAGGCATTCGTGCGCTGGAACGGACCGATGTGGTCTATGCCGCCGAGCTGGGCTATCGCATCAAGCTGCTGGGGATTGCGCGGCGCCGCGCGGATGGCGTCGAGCTGCGGGTACATCCGACCCTGATTCCCCATAGCCATCTGCTGGCCAATGTGGAGGGACCCTTCAACGCGATTCTGGTGGAGAGCGATGCGGCGGGACAGAGCCTTTATTATGGACGCGGCGCGGGCGGCGATCCCACGGCCAGCGCCGTGGTGGCTGACCTGGTGGATGTGGCGCGGACCATGA
>JAAOMR010000489.1 GCA_018853935.1 Acidithiobacillus ferrivorans | reverse complement strand
AGCCGGTGGAAATGACGATCATGTCATACTCATGGACCTTGCCGCTTTTGCACTTGACGTGATTGTCGGCGAGATGAAACTCCTCCACGGGGTCGACATGGAACTCAATGCCTGGTTCCAGCAGACTTTCCTGTTCGCGTACCAGTTCATCCGGGGTCGCGCGCCCCATGGCAACATAGAGCCAACCAGGCTGATAGACGTGCTCGTGGCTGGCCGAGAGCATGGTGATACGGGCCTTCCCGGTTTTCATTTCCTGTTGGATACGGCGGGCTAGAAGATTGGCGAAAATGGTGCCACCCATTCCTCCACCTACGACGAGAATTCTCATAATGCACTCCTTATATAAAGAGGGGTTACTTCGCTTTTCGAACCCGGATATGCCAGGTCCCTTCACTATCCTGTTCCGTACTGACCATTTCGTGACCAACCTTCTTGATCCATTCCGGAACATCGGCAGCGGAGCCGGCATCCGTGGAGAGAAGCTCCAAGACATCGCCTACGGCCATCATCTTCATGTTCGATATCAATTCCATCAACGGTCCGGGGCAAAAGCTGCCACGGGCATCTACGACTCTTTGTGTACTCATCACTCGCTCCTTGCACGATCACATTGAAAAATGAGGATCTAAGTCCTTTTTGCATCGTTCAGGAACTTGCCCACCCCATGGGACCGGTGACGATTCGTTCCAACTCCGCTTTCTGTAGCCCCACAATGTCCCTGGCCATCAAACTGGCGCAGACCTTGTCGTCGCCCAGGCCCGTCGCTTGCCCGAAAACAGGATAGAAGGGCAGCATTTTATGCATGGTTATTACCCGACTGGCAGATCCTTCCACCAAGGCTCTGTACTGTGCGCCTACATAAATATGGATAAGTTATTCATCGGCAAACATGTGTATTCAAGGTTCAAATGCCGATACTGCCATCGCCACAAATTGCGACATATCCTGCTTTCTGTTCAAATAAAACTCGTGTAATAGAGGCATGAGAACCTTCAAACCCCTAGCATTAAATTAGCTATGAAAGTAATATCGAAATAATTCGTAAAGCCTGTGCAAATACAGTTCCAGTTAATTAATTACAATAGAAATTGTGATGTGACAATATAAAATTGTAGTTATTTGTTTACATGCTGTTTGCAGAGTCAAATTATTTCCGGTTAATATTGTAAATTCACAGGGTAATCTAGAGTGCATGAAAAAGGAGTAATCTCTTTAGTATGCTGTATATCGGTCAATACATTCTGTTCATACTGCGAAATTAATTCTCGGTCCTCGCATATGATAATCCTAATTGGAAAACTCTCCGAGAGAGTCGCATATATCGGGCACTGACGCAAGACTCTAGCCAGGATGACTTCGTCTTCTGCCGACAATTGCAAAGGTAGCTTCACTGCAATATCAGCACATTCTAACCGAGCCGTGCCAGCATTTTTTATATTAATGCGAATCATTGTCAAGCAGCTTTCCTGAAGGTTTCTACGCCCCAGAAAAAGCAAGGCGAGTTCAGTCAAGCATTGACCAAGAGCTATATTGAGCATATGCAATGGGGTTAGTTGATTATCATTTAAAGAGAATCCATGTATTATATTTTTAGAGTCATCCAATTGGCATGCTACGATATTATGATCCTTATCCTTAAAAATATGAACTGTAGCCTCTTTCTTCATTGTATCCTCCTGATTTTTAGTAATACAAAAACATCAATCCAGAGTGGGATTCTGTCATCCGCTGAACAACTCTGATGAATACCGATGCTTTGAGCTGCGGGAGTCTTCAGAAGACACATCTATTTTACATGATAGTTGCTGCGAGATGCGTACCACCTCACCCACTATGAGGATTGCCGGGCTAGCAACCTTAGTTTTGTGAATCACCTCAGAAAAACAGCTTAGCTGGGTGTACACATGCCGTTGGTGTGGCAACGTTGCCCACTGCATAGCAAGTACTGGTGTATCCGGGGGCCGACCACCGGCGATTAAGCCGTCCTGGATCTCTTTTACACGTGCTATTCCCATGTGAATGACCAGGGTGTCTGCAGCCTTTGCGACAAGTGGCCAGTCCACCGAGGGAGCACCTTGTGCCTCTTGTCCCGTTACGAACAGGACGGATTGGCTGATTGTGCGGAAAGTGAGTGGCACTGCGGCACAGGCTGCAGCCGCAAGACCGCTGGTGATGCCAGGCACCACCTCATAGTCGATGCCCGCCGTCCATAGTGCCATACACTCCTCACCGCCGCGGCCAAAAATAAATGCATCACCACCTTTGAGACGCACTACACGGCTACCTTGCAGGGCTGCGTGAATCATACGCGTCTGAATGCTCACCTGAGAGGCGGAGGGCCTGCCGCCCCGTTTGCCTACGTCCACCAATTTTGTGTCTGACCGTGCCAAGTCCAGGATGCGAGGATTGACCAGGGCGTCATGGAAGATGATATCGGCCGCACCTACCAGGGCGGCCGCCTTCAGGGTCAGCAAATCCGGATCGCCCGGGCCTGCCCCGACAATCCAGACTTTTCCGCTGTTACCGTAACCCCCTCTATTCACAGAATGGATCCTCCAGCGGTCATTTGGCGTCGTTGCCCGCTTGATCCGGTGCCTTTCGCTAGAGGCTGCACTAAACCATGTCCCATACTCCGGGAGGCGGTATTTTTAATGTTCTGATACATTGCCCACCCCGAATTTGTCGAGACGAATCATCCCCGCCGCGACTGTTTGATGGGTCACCTCATCGATCAGAATGAACGCACCGGTCGAGCGAATGGCGTCATACGCATCGGCAGCGAGCGGTTGTTGCACATTCAGCGTGATGTTGGCGATATCGTTCAGTTGTACGGCGGCTGCCGGGTGTTTTTGTTGCGTATTGATGTCGAGCAACGTGTTGATTGTGGTGACGCGCGCGGTGACTTGCCGGGTTGTGTGTTTCAGCCAGTATTTGCGACGCAGATCGAGTGGCTCTTCCGACAACCAGCAGACGTCGGCGGTGACGGTTTTGAGCGGATTGGCCGGACGATCGGCGGATGCAAGCATGTCGCCGCGCGAAATATCCAGGTGTTCCTCCAGCAGCAGCGTTACCGATTGGCCGACGACAGCCGATTCCAGCGACTGATCAAGTATCAGGATGTCTTTCACGGTCGCCGTCGAGCCGCCTGGCTGCACTACCAGTCGGTCGCCCCTGCTGACTTTTCCAGCTTCGATACGACCCATGTAACCGCGGAAGTCATTGGCCTCGTGACCATTGTGGCGCGCCACCAGCTGTACCGGAAAACGCAACGGCTCGTCATGGCATGCGTCATAGACGCTCAGGGATTCGAGCAGTGCGATCAGCGTTGGCCCTTGATACCAGGGCATCCTGTCGCCCGCGATAACCACGTTGTCGCCTGCCAGGGCGGACAGTGGAATCGTGCGGACGTCCGCCACGCCCATTTGCTGCGCGAATTCCCGATATGCCTGTACGACACGGTCATATACCGTCTGGTCGTAATGCACCAGATCCATCTTGTTGACCGCGACCACGACATGCTCGATCTGCAACAGGTGGGCTATGCTCGAATGGCGCTTGGTTTGCACCAGTAATTCCACGCTGCCATCGTCGCCCAGCCGCACTTTCGAGACGTCAATCAGGATGATGATGGCGTCGGCGGTGGATGCCCCGGTGACCATGTTGCGCGTGTACTGTTCATGACCTGGGGTATCGGCGATGATGAACTTGCGCCGGGGCGTGGCGAAGTAGCGGTAAGCGACGTCGATGGTGATGCCCTGCTCGCGCTCGGCTTCCAGACCATCCGTCAGCAGCGACAGGTCGATCGTGTCGCCGGTGCTGCGCCGGTGTCTGGCGCGCGACATAGCGTCCAGTTGGTCGGCAAAAATGCCCTTGCTGTCGAACAGCAGACGGCCGATCAGGGTGCTCTTGCCATCATCTACCGAACCGGCAGTAATGAAGCGCAGCAAGCCGCGCTCTCTGGTCAGCTCCTGCAAAAACTGTTTGGGAATGGCCGCGTTCATCAGAAATATCCTGCCTTCTTGCGTTGTTCCATTGAGGCTTCCGATGTCCGGTCATCCATCCGGGTTGCACCGCGTTCGGTGATTTTGGTCATGGCGGTCTCGGCGATGATGGCCTCGACGGTGGCGGCATCCGACGCCACCGGGCAGGTGCATGAGATATCGCCGACCGTACGGAAACGCACGACTCGGGTCTCGATTACCTCGCCTTCTTGGGCCGGTGTCAGCGTGGTCAGCGGTACCAGAAAGCCGTTGCGCGCAATGACCTGGCGCGCATGGGCAAAATAAATCGGCGGCAGCGCCAGTTTTTCGCGGGCGACGTATTGCCAGACGTCCAATTCGGTCCAATTGGAGATCGGGAACACGCGCATATTTTCGCCAGGGTGCATGTGGGTGTTATATAAATCCCAGAGTTCCGGGCGCTGCGCCTTCGGATTCCACTGCCCGAACTCGTCGCGGAATGAAAAAATCCGCTCCTTGGCGCGCGCCTTCTCTTCGTCGCGACGGGCACCGCCGATGCAGGCATCAAACTGAAACTCAGCGATGGCCTCCAACAGCGTGACGGCCTGCGCCGCATTACGCGAATCGCTTGCGGGATTACGCAGGCGCACGCTGCCGCGCC
>JAAOMR010000488.1 GCA_018853935.1 Acidithiobacillus ferrivorans | reverse complement strand
CGATTTTCACGATACAGGATGGCGCGAATGCGGAAGATACCCGTTTCGATGACTGGCCCAATTCGACACTGAACCGGGTCTTGTGCCGTCATGCGGCGGCGGAAATGGGGATGCGGGACGGTGATAATCTGGTAACGGGCCTACCCATGTCTGTATATTTCGAGCGTGACGGCCGGGTGAACCAGAAAGCCGTCCAACGCCGCGTGGAATCCCTGAAAAAGCTGGTGGTGCAACATATGCCCGATGGGATGCAACGGCATATAGCCGCTCCGGGACGGATTAAGATCATTCCCCAGGGCATGGCGGCGATTTTCGATCATCTGATTCAGGAGGATGGTCAGATGATGCGGCTGGAGGCCGTGGGTGTGGTGGATATTGGTGCCCGTACTACGGACGTGGCCGTCTATTTCTTACAGGACGGCGGTGAAAACGCCATCGAGATCAGCCGGTCCGGTGGTTTTCGTCGTGGCGTGTCTGATCTGGTGGACGCGCTGGCTCAGGAACTGCAAAAAGCCCTGCGTCTACCCGCACAACCCCCGTTCTCGACGGTAGCGGCCAGCCTGCGTACCGGTAAGTTCAAGGCGTCGGGGCAGGATCACAACGTGGACAGTCAGCGTCTGCATGTGTTGCGCACTGCGTTACCCGGCATTCTGCAGGAAGCGGAGCAGATATTGAGCGCGGGCCGGGGCGTTGCTGGACTTATGGATCTGGACCGGATTCTGCTGGTCGGTGGCGGTGCCTATCTTGCGGAATCCATCGGACTTTCTTTGTGGGAACAAACGCATATCCCGCAAAGTCCGGAACTGGCGAACGTGCGCGGCATGGTGAAGTTGGGGCAGGTGCTGGAAAATGGCTAACTGGAACGGAGAAGATTTCCCAAACGATCCGCCGGATGCAGACTGGTTTTCCGGTAAAAGTTCGGAACCGGATTCGTCTCATCCGCCGCAATCCGGGAGCTCAGCCACGCAGGATCTTCGTCGCCCACAGGAGTGCTCCTCGCAGGAATGCCCC
>JAAOMR010000487.1 GCA_018853935.1 Acidithiobacillus ferrivorans | reverse complement strand
TCATGGTGTCCCGGATTGCCGCAGGCTTCCCGTCCCCTGCCGATGACTATGTCGAAAAACAGATTGATCTGAATACCCACCTGATCCAGCACAGGGAAGCGACTTTCATCCTGCGGGTTACCGGCTGGTCCATGCGGGACGCGGGGATTTTTGATGGGGACGAGATCATTGTGGACCGGGCCATTACTCCAGTGGATGGTAAAATCGTGGTGGCGGCCATCAATGGCGACCTCACCGTCAAACGCTTGCGCCGGATCGGCAGCACCGTGCATCTGGTGGCAGAAAATCCCGAGTTTCCCGCGATCATCCTCAAAGAAGGGGAAGAACTCTGCATCTGGGGCGTGGTGACCCGGGTGCTGCATCGCGTCTGAGGCCCGCATGGCCATTGCCCTGGTAGACGCCAATAATTTTTATGTTTCCTGCGAACGGGTGTTTCGCCCGGATCTGGAAGGGCGGCCCGTGGTGGTGCTCTCCAATAATGATGGTTGTGTTGTCGCGCGCTCGGCTGAAGTGAAGGCCTTGGGTGTGGTCATGGGGACACCGTGGTTTCAGCTGAAGAAGTTGGCCAAACGGGAAGGAATCATCGCCCTGTCGAGCAATTACAGCCTGTATGCCGATATGAGCAATCGCATGATGGGGATTCTTTCGACCTTCAGCCCTATTCAGGAAGTCTACAGTATCGACGAATGCTTTCTGGATCTGCGGGGCTTTGCGCAAGACCGGCTATCCCACATGGGACAAGCGGCCCGGCAGAGAGTCCGGCAATGGGTGGGATTGCCGGTCGGGGTAGGCATCGCTGCTACCAAGACGCTCGCCAAGCTCGCCAACCATGTCGCCAAAAAGATGCCTGAATATGCGGGAGTCTGCGTGTGGGACGATCTGCCTGAAGGGGATCAGCAGCGTCTCTTGCAACAACTGCCTGTTTCCGAAGTCTGGGGGGTGGGTCGCCAGTGGACCACACGGTTGCAGGAGACGGGAATTCAGACGGTCTGGGATCTTCGGCAGACGGATCCCGCGCTGATGCGCAAGCGCTTCAGTATCCTCATGGAACGGAGCATACGGGAACTGCGCGGGGAACCTTGCATCGCCATGGTGGACATCCCTCCGCCCCGGCAGGAGATTCAATCCTCGCGGTCCTTCGGCCGCCCGGTAACCAGCGCAGAGGAATTGGGCGAAGCGATCAGCCTGTATACCGTAAAGGCCGCCTATAAACTGCGTCGTCAGGGTTCAGTGGCCGGTGCCCTGCGGGTGTTTATCCACACCAGCCCCTTTCAGGCCCATCTACCGCAATATCATGCCACGAGAACCGTCGCCCTGAATCATCCCAGTCAGGATAGCCGGGCATTCCTGCAAGCCGGCCGTATCGCACTGGCGGACATGTATCGGTCGGGATTGGCTTATGCCAAGGCGGGCGTGCATCTCCTGGAGATCACCTCGGCGGATGCCTTGCAGGCCGACCTTTTTACGTCGGCCGAAGATGAGGCGCGCGCCAATCAATTGATGATCACGCTGGACCGGGTGAATGCGCGTTTTGGCAGCGGTACCCTGCAGCCGGGCGTGGCCGGTCTACAGAAACCGCGTGGATGGGCCATGAAACGCGGCAACAAATCCCCTGCCTACACGACACGATGGGCGGATCTGGCCAGAGCAAAGCTGGAATAACCGAGATCAACCTCTATCCGGTATAGATAAAAGACAGCGCACGGGAGGGTGGTGTGTTCGGGAAAGCGCGTTTGCGCCATGAAAGAGCACCGGCGTAGACTTGTGTCACGGTTCACCTTTCCCCTATTTCTGGACATCGGCATGCCCCCATTACGATTTCCTGCGCTGGTGTTGACGCCACCGGCACAGACCGACAACCCGCTGTCGCCGGAACAAAAGACATTTAACCGCCTCAGCCAGCAGATTGCCAAAGCCCGCCAGCAGATGAGCGATTGGGAATCTGCTATGGAGGCGACGCGAAAGCGTGTACTCAAGGACCTTCTGCCGTTGCGGGACCAGCATCTGCAATTGCGTATTCAGCTGCTGGTTCAGCTGGACACCATCAGTCTGACCCAGAAACTGGGGAAAGCGGATAGCGAGACTCTATCCCAGATGATTGCCCGTTTGGCCGAGAACCTCATGACGGAATCCTCCGATCCACAGTTGCAAGAAATACATGATCGGCATGGCGGCTCCGACGCAGAAGAACAGGCCATGTTCGCCGAGATGAAAGCGTCCATGGAGGATTTTTTCAACCTAAACCCTGAAGCTGCGGGTGATGGAAAAGGGTCTTCAGAAAACCCAAAGGCATGGACGGA
>JAAOMR010000486.1 GCA_018853935.1 Acidithiobacillus ferrivorans | reverse complement strand
TCGAGCCGACGACGATGGGCGTGCCGCAAGGCGGCCCACTCTCGCCAGTGCTGGCCAATGTGGTGTTGGATGAGCTGGATTGGGAACTGGACCGGCGTGGCCACCGCTTCGCCCGTTATGCCGATGACTGCAATATTCTGGTCCGAAGCAAACGTGCGGGAGAGCGGGTGATGGGCAGCGTGACACGCTACGTCAGCGACACACTGAGGCTCACAGTGAATCCGCTGAAAAGCGCGGTGGACAGGCCCA
>JAAOMR010000485.1 GCA_018853935.1 Acidithiobacillus ferrivorans | reverse complement strand
GTCTGCGGATTTTGCGCCCCCGGGCAGGTGTTGGCCATTGCCGAAGCCGTGCTCACTACCCAACGCGACTACGGGGATCGGAGTGACCGAAGCCATGCCCGCCTCAAATACACGGTGGACCGTATGGGTTTGGATCGCTTCATGCAGGAAGTGCAGCACCGCACAGGGTTCCCCTTGTCCCCGTCACGCCCATTTCACTTCGAGACTTCGGGAGATCGTTTTGGCTGGCTCGAGAACGATGATGGAACCGCCTGCCTTACCCTTTTCATACCCGGCGGCCGGATTGCCGATGGCGATCTCCCGCTCTTTAGTGGGCTGGATGCACTCGCCCGGCTGCACCAGGGCGAGATCCGACTGACCTGCAATCAGAATCTGCTGATCGCCAGCATCTCCCCTGCGGAACGCCCCCTTGTCGAAACCGTGCTCGCTGAATACGGGCTCAACAGACTATTGAATCTCGCCCCTGTCCGCACCCACGCGATGGCGTGCGTAGCGCTGCCCACCTGCCCCCTGGCGATGGCCGAGGCCGAGCGCTATTTGCCGGTTTTCCTGGATCGCATCGAGGCGTTGCTTGCCGAGGTCGGCCTGGAAGGAGAAGCATTGACGGTGCGTATGACCGGGTGCCCGAACGGGTGCGCCCGGCCTTATCTCGCGGAGATCGGCCTCGTCGGCAAGGCGCCCGGTCTTTACGATCTTTATCTGGGCGGCGATCAGACCGGCATGCGCCTCAATACGCTTTACCGGGAGGCCATGGACGAAAAAGCCCTCCTGGATACCCTACGTCCTCTGTTGAAGCGCTTTGCCCGCCAGCGCTGGCCCGGCGAGATATTTGGGGACTTTGTCCAGCGACAGGATTTGTTACCGCCGGATCTCAGCCAACCACATACGGGGAACCCATGAGTGTCGAGACCAGGATACAGGATGTGCTCCTCCTTTTTGGGGAGTTGCACAACGCGCCATACGCACCAGCGGCTTTTGCCACCAGCTTTGGGGCGGAAGACATGGTGCTCACGGACCTGATTGCGAAGCATGCGCCCTGGATGGAGATATTCACCCTCGATACCGGCCGTTTGCCGGAGGAAACCTACCGGCTGATGCAGGAAACCCGGGGGCATTATCGCCTTCCCATCCAGGTGTATTTCCCGGAGCACGGGACAGTGGAGCGCTATGTCCGGGAACACGGGCCCAACGCCTTTTATGAAAGCCAGGAATTGCGCAAGACCTGTTGCCATATGCGCAAGGTCGAACCCTTGCGGCGGGCATTGCGGGGTAAAGGGGCTTGGGTGACCGGAATGCGCCGGGAGCAGGCGCTTTCACGGCAGGACCTCGCCGTCCGGGAATGGGACGCGGCCCACGAGATGCCCAAGTTTAATCCCCTGGCCGATTGGCACGGCGAGGAGGTCTGGGACTACATCCGTCGTTTTGAGGTGCCCTACAATCGCCTTCATGATCAGGGTTACCCCAGCATCGGCTGTGCCCCCTGCACGCGCGCCATCTCCCCCGGCGGCCAGGACATCCGCGCGGGTCGTTGGTGGTGGGAAAATCCGGACACCAGAGAGTGCGGCCTGCATGTCGTTGACGGCAAAGTGATCCGCGCCAGATCAGCAACACCACAAAAAACACCAGGA
>JAAOMR010000484.1 GCA_018853935.1 Acidithiobacillus ferrivorans | reverse complement strand
GTCAAAGCCTGCTCGCGCAGCGTACTCATCACGCTCACCTTGTGCGGAGCACTGCCGCCGTCGCGACACAGGCTGCCGAACGACTCCGGCTGGTAATATTGGCTGCCGGTGAGTTTGCGGCAGGATCCGGGCTCATCCCCAGTCACTCTGGCGCTGCGTCCGACTTCGGTTCCGCTCACGCGCTGGCCAGCCTCGGTGGCGGCTACGCCGACCTTGGCTGGCGTAAGCGCCGGCCGGGTTGCGCAAAAGGATTCAAATTTGTCGGCGCTGAGATATTCGGTACCGGTCACGGCCTTGCAGGAGCCGTGTTCGTCGCCGGTGACCTTCACGCTACGGCCGATCTCCGCACCACTCACACTTTGACCTCGGGCGGTACGGCCTACGCCCACCTTAGCCGGAGCAGGCTCGGGGATGGCGGCGCATAACGTGCCATACTGCTCGATGCCGATATATTCAGTGCCGGTGATGGCCCGGCAACTGCCCGGTTCGGTACCGGTGACCCTGGTGCTACGCTCCACCTGGGTGCCGGTCACGGGGGTGCCACTCAGGGTGGTTCCTTGCTCCACTTTGGCAGGTGCTGCAGGTTTCTGACGGATCCGGCCGCTGGGTCGGCACGCAGGCTGGTCGCCGCGCCCTTGCTGACAGAGCGCGTCACGGCGCATCTGGGCTGCGTCGCGCCCGCTCAATGATGTACGCGAAACAGGGGTCCGCGCGGGGGTCCGCGAGGGTCCTTCTGCCATTTTTCCCTGACGGGAAAG
>JAAOMR010000483.1 GCA_018853935.1 Acidithiobacillus ferrivorans | reverse complement strand
AACCCAAGCTGCGGTATTGGGTCCCATAGAGACGCTCGTTGCCGACACTGGCTACTGCAGTGAAAAGAATGTCGAAGCGTGTGAGGCGCTGGGCATCACCCCCTTTATTGCCGTGGCCCGGGAAAATCACCATCCGGACTGGCGGCAGCGGCATACCGAGCCTGAAGAATTGGCTGAAGATGCCACCCTGATGCAGGCCATGATTCATCGTCTGAAGACCCAGGCTGGCCGCAGCGTTTACCGGCTACGCAAGCAAACGGTAGAGCCCGTCTTCGGCATCATCAAATCGGTGATGGGGTTTCGGCAGTTCTCATTGCGCGGCCTGCGCCAGGTACAGGGGGAATGGAGCCTTGTTTGTCTGGCGTGGAATATAAAACGTATGGCCGTATTGCGCCTGTAGGGCAGGAAAATGAAGAAAATAGCAAAATATAGGGCAATAATGGGTAAAATCACCCAAAAAAGGTGTTTTCAAAAAAACCTGGGCGAAAATGGGCGGCAGTCGTGAGCTAAGCCCGACAGGCTGCTAG
>JAAOMR010000482.1 GCA_018853935.1 Acidithiobacillus ferrivorans | reverse complement strand
GCCGGGCTACCGCAGTGCTGGGCACAAAGAGGCAATTTTCCAGCTTGGGGGGGCGTGCGGGACATACCGGACGGCAATAGATGCCCGTGGATAACACCGCCGTGTAGAACTTGCCGTCAAACCGCGCGTCCCTTGCCAGGACGGCGCGGTAGCACACTTCGCGATTCAGGTCCGATGTATTCATAGTCTCTTTATAAGCTAGGCGGCCGCGGGTGTCTCGTCATTTTCGGACGTCGATATTGTGACCTGATGCCGTTTTTCGGGGATGCGCACCCGTTAGGTCTGGCCCATTTACGCATATTGCCGCTATAATAGTGGCATGTGGCCAAGACCGGAGGAGACCGTTATGGCGATAGCACTGATCGAACCAGGAACGCCCGCATCGCAAGGGATTCTGCGGCTGCTTGGGCTTCTCCCGGAAGAGGACACCGCCCTGCTTGAACTGACGGAAACGGGGGTTCCTCTTGCCCAGTTGGCGCTGCTGACAGAGCTCGGATTGACGAAGACCGAAATTCAGGTACTGATCATCCCGGCGCGGACCATGTCGCATCGCAAAGCGGGTACCGGTCGCCTGAATCGGGAGGAGTCCGACCGGTTCCTGCGCGTGTTGCGCTGTCTGCTGCAGGCGCGACAGACCTTCGGCGACCCGGAAAAGGCCCTGCGCTGGTTGCGCAAACCGAAAACCGGACTGAACGGCCGCACGCCGCTCACTGCGCTGGAAACCGAAATGGGCGCCCGTCTGGTGGAAGAATGGCTGGTCCGGATCGATCAGGGGATGGCCGCCTGACGGTGGTTCTCTGGCGGATCAGTAATCATGCGACGCTGGATGGTCTGGGTGGCATGCGCGCTTCCGGACGTTGGTCCAGTCGCGGCCACCCGGTAGTCTATTGCGCGCCGGATCCGTCCACGGCACTTCTGGAAACGCTGGTCCATCTCGAAGTCGATGCGGAAGACCTCCCGGACGCGTTCCAATGGTTGCGCATTGCCGTGCCGGGAGATATCGCGTTAGACCGTACGGATATCACGCATCTTCCGCAGGATTGGAGTCAACATCCGCATCTCACGCAGGTCTATGGGGACCGCTGGCTCGCCGACGGGACAGCACCGCTGCTGCGCGTGCCGAGTGTGCTGGTGCCCGAGACCTGGAACGTGCTTCTGAACCCCCGGCATCCGGCGGCGACGCGCTGCGCCATTTCTGCCACCTATCGTTATCCTTTGGACACGCGTTTGTCGCAGAGGCCCGGCTGTCCCTCATGACTCCCCCAACGGCACCGCATGGGCCAGAGGCCGCCACTGCAAATGCTGAAACATCTGCAAATAGCGGCGGGCGGCGTGATGATCGGTTTTGAGCATGAAGCGCCAGAAACCGAAAATCCGCGCCAAAGTCATCATCTGCGTGGCGTAATTGCCCCAGGTATAGTGCGTGCTGACCCGCGCCAATGCGCCGTCGGAGATTGTCTCCCAGACACGGATATCGGCAGCCGCCGCTGCCAGGAAGTCCGCCAGCTTTTCCGCCGTTTCCTGCTGATTATTGGGGTCGATATGAAAGCCGGAAACACCGTCTTCGATGATTTCCAGGGGGCCGCCGAAGCGGGTGGCAAAAACCGGCAGACCCGAGCTCATGGCTTCGATCACCGTCAGCCCGAAGGCTTCAAAGAGCGCGGGCTGGACGAAGCATCCATGGGTATCGCCAATAACCCGGTAGAGTTCCCCCGCCACATTTTTGTCGAGTAAAGTGCCTATCCAGCGCATCTGCCCGTCGAGTTGATGCGCATCCATGATACCGTGCATCCGCTGGATTTGCGCCCGCTCTTCCTCGTCCTGAGACGCCTGCGGGTCGACATGACCGCCGATGATAACCAGGTTGGCCAGTGTGCGCAGGCGCTCCGAGGCACCAAAAAGCGCAGCCAGTCCGCTGAGGTTTTTGATGTGATCCATGCGCGCCATACTGAAAATGATGGGTTTATCCCGATCCTTTAGTACGCCGCGCCGGTCCGCTGCGGGCTCATCGCCAAAGAGCAACGCATCAATATCGTCGTGCAGATAACGCAGGCGTTCTTCGCTGGCGGAATAGGGAAAATAATAGTGGGCGTCAGCCCCCGGAGAGACGATATTGAATTTTGTATCGAAGACGTCAATCCCGTTTTCCACCCGATACAATCCGGGGAGGCTGTAATTCTGATGCCCTTCGTACTGGCCCACCTCGTGGTCATTCCCAGCGATTTCCTGATAAGTGCTGGTGACGATAATGTCGGCGGAATTCATGGCGATGAGGTCCGCGGTGAACTGACAGGCGAAATGATGGCTGGCATCGTGATCGCGCCAGTAGAGGTCGCTATAGAGATATTTACTCTTCTCCAGCGCGTGGGCAATGTTGCATTGGGTGACATTCAGCCGCTCACTGAGCATGGAAGCCACCAGATTGCCATCGGAATAATTGCCGATAATGAGGTCGGGACGACGGCCAAATTCCGCCAGGGTTTCCCGTTCGAGGTCATCGGCATAGCGTTCCAGCCAGGGCCAGACATTGAAGCGGGAGATCCACTGCGGCAGTATTTCGCCATTGGGATAGCGGAAGGGTACGCGGAGAATCTGCACATTGTCGACGCCATGGACGGTTTCCAGACGCTGGTCGCAGGTGGTGCCATCGGCGTTGGGAATCAGGCGGGTGGCGATCAGAATACGGGGTACGATGTCTACCCCCTGGCGGGCCAGGCGCTGGCGCATTTCCTGTTCCAGTGCCCGCGCCTGATCGAGAATGTAGACGACCTGCCCGCCGGTATCCGGACGTCCGAGCACCTTGTCCTGCGCAAACCAGCCATGAATAGACACGATCAGTATTTTGGAGATCATGGGGATACGGTCGATGAAGGCTTGCAGACTCTCTGCCGAGGGGGCGTCCAACAGGTCCATCAGCAGACGCATGGTCTCGCGCACCCGCCCGACGGTGTCCCCCCAGCCGGGGGCGAAGCCGCGATGGGTCATTTCCGCGGCAATCTCCGTCCACGCTTGGGTCTTGGGGAGCGTCGCCAGATACTGCACCGTCCGGCGTAGCGCTTCAAAATCCGGCGGCTGATCGTGCACCATCAACGATTGCCCATTGAGTTTATGCACCGCCAAAAAGTCGAGAATGCTCTGGCGTCCTGCCTTGATGTCGCCGAACAGTTGTCCGGCCAGGCGGCGATTCATATACATGAGCCCCTGTCCGATGGTGGCCTCATCGTGCAGGCGATAGGAGACCGCGCGAAAATCCTCAAAATCTACGGTGAGTACCGGCTCCTGATCATTAGCAGGGAGCACCTGCCTTTCCTTAAAGGCCAGGTAGTCCCCCGCCGTCAGCGTCTCCAGATTGAG
The DNA here is from genome assembly GCA_018853935.1 of Acidithiobacillus ferrivorans. GTDB lineage: Bacteria > Pseudomonadota > Gammaproteobacteria > Acidithiobacillales > Acidithiobacillaceae > Acidithiobacillus > Acidithiobacillus ferrivorans. The sequence goes on along the minus strand of JAAOMR010000482.1, from coordinate 1,104 downwards.
CTGTTCCCGATGCAGGCGCAGATAAGTCCAGCGGCCTGGGCTGGGACGCCAGGCCAGATAAATCCACGGTTCTGCGAGTACTGCCTCTTGTAGTCTGGAGAAAAACTCCTGCAACACCACAAGGTGGTCTGCATCACTGCCGTAATCTGCGGCAAAGTCGCTGATGGCCTTTTGCAAATCGGTATAGAGCAAAAAGGGACGTTGCAGATTGAACAGATGGCGCAACAGCCCGGAAACACAGTGGGCATTCTGGTTGATACAGCGACGCAGGTCATCAGACATGAGTTTATCCTGGGAAGTGGTAGTGCTGGATGCCTTCGAGAATACCCCAGGCATGGTAAGCACTGGCGAAATAGATGTGATGTTTATCTCTTAGCCCATGCAATTCCGGGCTGTGGTTGCCGACAACAACGCCGCAAATTTCGCCACCCAGCATGTCGGCGTCATTGCCGGAGTCTCCCGCAGTAAGCACCGCATGCAAGGGCAACCCCCAGCGAAAGGCCAGAAAACGGATGGCGTGGCCCTTGGACGCCCGAATGGGCAATACATCCAGATAGTGGGTATGGGAAAGCACCACATGGGCGGCGATCTGCTGCCCGTGCAGGCGCTGCTGCAGATCTTTCGCCGTCGGCGGGCGTTTGGGATCCACATAGTAGCTTACCTTGAATGCACTCTGGGTGAGCTTTTCCTGCAGACGCAGGCCGGGTACCCCGGCCAGTGCCTGTAATACCCCTTCACGCCACCAGCGATAGTGCAGATGAGCGGCCCAGTCCTGATCCTCGCGCAGCTTGCTGCCATAGGTGATACGCGTACCCACATCGGTGATGCAGATGTCCGGGCGGGGAATCTGGTGTGCCGCCAGTATCTCCATGGTCTGTTTGAGATTCCGGCCGGTGGCCACACCAAAGGCTACCCGGGGATGCTCTCTCAGCCATTCCATCAGCGTGGCGAGCCCCGCCGGGTCGCCAATCAGGGTGTTGTCGATGTCGGATATGAGCAGATGATCCGCCGTCGGTAAGGCGCGGCGTATCCCTTGGCGGGCGGCGGATTCATGCCGCAACTGTTTGCGCTGACGTCGGAGAATACGTTCCACTTCTGCCAGAT
>JAAOMR010000481.1 GCA_018853935.1 Acidithiobacillus ferrivorans | reverse complement strand
TGCCACTTCCCACCACAGGCACACCGGGTGGTCCTGGCTTCTTCGGCAAGGGCTTCATCAACGCGGTACAACAACTGAAATATTTTGGGATCATGCAGAAGGTTATGGTACACTGTCGGAGTCCTTTTCTTGGTCGGAAAGTGACACGCCCCCAACAGGCGCGTTTGTTCAAGCTCTTCGAGGTGGTTTACCCCCAGCCCCTCACGCTACGTGACCATCAGCGTATCCAAAGCCATCAATATCTCTGAC
>JAAOMR010000480.1 GCA_018853935.1 Acidithiobacillus ferrivorans | reverse complement strand
TTTTTTAGTGAACCCTCCCGCCACTAAGCTACTACGTAGCTGTAGTGGGGGCTTCACTCTCCAGCACATTGTTTTGCGCATACAACCACAATGTGGAAAGAGTAACCGGAGTTCGCGGTTGCGTCGCGGAACTTTTGCCGCGATCACACGCCTGGGCTTTCCGACCCGTTAACCCCAACACCTTCGCGAAAAATCGCGCCGCAATGTTGTAGCAGGCGTTTAAATCAGCATTGTACTGTTTGCCGGTGCTGAACGTCGCGAGCGCTTTATTACGGGCATCTCGCTTGACCGGCCCGGAACCATCGAACGCATATTTCGATGTGCCAGCGGGATTGACAAAATCCACCGCCAACCCCGCTTCTTCGGCGCGGTCTGTAATCCGACGCGCTAACAATTGATGTAACCAACCATGGAAACGCTGCCGAAGCGTGGACCGCTTACGACCAGCACGCGGACGAAAGTGCTTGAGATATTCCAGCACTATCACTTCGGCCCCGTGGCTTTGCGCAAATGCCAAGATCTCACGGGAGATGCTTTGCGCCATCTCCCGATTACGATGCCGAGCTTTACGATAAAGCCCCCTGCAAAAACCCTCACAGAGTTTTCCACCTTTACCCATCGTTAGTCGGGCTTTGTTGCGCACCTGCACGAGATCCTTATCACGGCGGTCGATGTCCATACCCCGATGGAAAAACTGTCGGGCGATGACCGTACCGTCTGGCGTGATAACGGAAGCTGTCGCTGTGGTGTTAATGCCCAGATCGACTCCGCAGGCACGCTGCATCGTCTTTCTGTAGAGGTACTGCACCGTCATCTCGAAAGGAACGGCAAGACGCAAACCTTTCCCGTCGGTCAGGAGACAGGGGGAAAGCGCCTTATTTTTTGGCGCTTCATGGCGTTGCCGTTTAGCGGCGATCTTGAGCGTTATCCAAATCCAGTCCGTACCGGACCAAACCTTGATCTTCGCCTGACTAAAGTCCTCATCAAAGAGGATGCACTGTCCACGGTAAAGGGGTGGGTTCAGCTCGTTTTCCCCGGTACGACGTGGCGGTGATGCGTCGCGTCGTTTTCTGCGGCCGCTCTGCCATTGGACATATCGGGTGGAGAATGACGAGACTTGACCCAGTGCCGCTATTATGGCGGC
>JAAOMR010000048.1 GCA_018853935.1 Acidithiobacillus ferrivorans | reverse complement strand
CCAGATGCGTCGAGTTAGCGGCGGTTTTCACCGCTCCTGCCACAGCAGCGGCCGGTGCAATAACCGGGGGCGTTGCGGCAGGCGCAGTAGCAACAGACACACTGTGCGCACGCTGGGCAGACAACCAAGTGCTGGCCTGCGCGGGTGAAACGGACTGCACCTGTGCCAGACTGGGCACCATCAGCATGCTGCCGGCATAGAGGTAGGTAGGATTGCCGTCCTTAAAGGCCCGCGGGTTGGCCTTCACCAGAGCGGCCATGACCTGGTCGAGGGTGACCGCGCTACTGCGTGTAATATCTTGAGCCGCCTGGAATAGAGACCCATTGACAGGCACCGGGCCATAACGGTTCACCCTGGACCAACCATGATAGATGCGGGCAGGTGCTGCGTGGCGGCCGGGCTGCAACATTGTCGGCGAGGTGCTGGTCTGCGGAGTAGACATCATGGTCCGGGGTGCGGAAACCACGTTAGCTCCGGCGTTGTATGCCGCGTATTCGCGTACCATCTGCCCTCCCGACCAATCCATCTGCACCAGGAAATGCAGCGCTGGCTGAGCCAGTGGCAGTGGCAGTGGACTACTGATCAATATGGCCGGTCTGTCACCACTTCGCACCGTAAAGTGCCATTGATCCAGTGCGCCCGCCTTGGGAAGATTGATCATTGCGAAGGCGCTGGCAGGTGCCAGACCGGCACTGAGACTGGCTTCGCTTTGCGGATTCAATGACTGTATGGAAATTTCTGCACGAAAGGGTTCTCCCGGCGCCGAAAGCACATGCAGCCCGCCAAGCCCCAGCGCCTGCGCCATACCCGGCAAGAGGAGGCCCATACCAGCCATGACCCACAACCAGTTCTTCCTATCCATCATTATCTTCCTCTTTTTGGTAACAGATGCGCAGTTCGGCAAGCATGGTTGCCAATAACATCTCTATAAATAGTCGCGAACCAGCAACTCTGCAATCTGCACACTGTTCAGCGCCGCCCCTTTGCGAATATTGTCAGCCACTACCCAGAAATTGATTCCACGTTCATGGGAGCAATCGCCGCGAATGCGACCTACATAGGTGGCATCCTGCCCCGCTGCATCCAGCGCTGAAGGCCAGGTGGCGGTGCTGCGATCATCGACGACAATGACGCCCGGCGCCTTTTCCAACAACATGCGGACGGCCTCAGGCGTAATCAGTTCACGGGTTACCACATTGACCGCTTCGGAATGGCCGTAAAACACGGGCACCCGCACACAGGTGGCAGTCAGCGCAATATCCGGAATCTCCAGGATCTTGCGAGTCTCCCAAAGCATCTTCATTTCTTCCTTGGTGTAGCCGTTTTCCTGAAAAACATCTATCTGCGGCAGACAGTTGAAGGCAATCCGCTTGGGAAACACCTCGGCAACGCCCTCTTCATGACGAAAAATCGCCAGGGTTTGCTGCCCCAGTTCTTCAATGGCCCGCCGGCCCGCACCACTGACCGCCTGATAAGTCGCGACCACCACCCGCTCGATGCCCGCTACATCCGCGATGGGTTTTAGCGCCAGCAGCATCTGGATAGTCGAGCAATTGGGGTTGGCGATAATACCGTGGCGCCGGTAATCGGCAATCCGCTGCGGATTTACTTCAGGCACCACCAACGGGATTTCATCGTCGTAGCGGAACTGCGAGGTGTTGTCAATGACCACACACCCTGCAGCCACTGCCTTTGGGGCATACTCTGCGCTGACCTTGGCACCGGCAGAAAACAGCCCGATATCGACCTGCGACCAGTCAAAAGTCGCCGCATCTCGCACCAGAACCTGCTTGCCCGTGAAGGGCAGGCGCCCACCCGCCGAATGGCTGCTGGCCAGCAGATAGAGTTTATCCACCGGAAACTTCCGCTGCTCGAGAATCTGCAGCATGACCTCACCGACAGCTCCGGTAGCTCCCAGAATAGCCACGTTGTATCGTGATTTTTGCATCTGCGTATCAATCCTTCAGGTTCAGGGCGTTGACCACTGCGGCACCCATGGCTTTGGTGCCAATTACCGGCGTTCCCGGCGCTGCGATATCCGCCGTGCGCAGGCCCTGATCCAGCACTTGCTGCACCGCCGCTTCCACCCGCTGCGCCCAGGGTTCGGCGTTGAGGGAATGCCGCAGCATCATCGCCACGGACAGAATCGTGGCCAGGGGATTCGCCTTGTCCTGCCCGGCCATGTCCGGCGCCGAGCCATGGATGGGCTCATACATCGCCCGGCCTTCGCCCAGTGAAGCCGAGGGCAGCATACCGATGGAACCGGTCAATTGACTGGCTTCGTCAGAAAGAATGTCACCGAACATATTGCCGGTCAGCAGCACGTCGAACTGTGCCGGAGCGCGGATCAGTTGCATGGCGGCATTATCCACATACATATGGCTGATCTGCACGTCGGGATAGTCCCGTGCCACTTCGGTGACCACCTCGCGCCACAGGCGCGTGGCCTCCAGGACATTGGCCTTGTCCACCGAGCACAACTGCCTACGGCGCCCCTGGGCAGCGCGGAAGGCCACATGGGCGATACGGCGAATTTCATCCTCGTCATAGACCATGGTGTTAAAGCCACGGCGCTTGCCGTCGACCACTTCCAGACCGCGCGGCTGACCGAAGTAGATGTCCCCGGTCAGCTCGCGCACCACCAGGATATCGACATCACGTACCAGCTCCGGACGTAGGGGCGAGGCATCCAGCAACTGCGGAAAAATCTGCGCGGGACGCAGGTTCGCGTAGAGATCCAGGCCCTTGCGCAGGCGCAGCAGTCCCTGTTCCGGGCGTTTGGCGGGTGGATACGCGTCCCAGCGGGGGCCGCCTACCGCGCCCAAAATGACCGCATCCGCCGCCATGGCCAACTGCAAAGAGGCTGCCGGCAAGGGATCATCGCTGGCGTCCAGCGCGGCCCCGCCCACCAGGCCTTCGCTACAGCGCAGGCCAAGGTGGGCGGCCTGATCCACGGCATCCAGCACTTGCCGGGCAGCCGCCACGATTTCCGGACCAATGCCGTCACCGGCGAAGATGGCTATTTTTTTCATACCAGATCCTTTTTCATCACGACACGAATAATAAATGGGTTTTCCGTCCCCGGATGGGGGTTTTCGGGAATATGGGTAAAGGGATAGACCCCGGCACCGAGACCATGGGCATCGGCGTTGACAATGGCCTGGTCTTCCGGCGTGGCCGTTTCCGGCTTCAGTAGAGTCAGGCGCAGCCCCGCCGCGCCTTCGCGCTCCCGGGCGGCTTCCACATACATGCGCCGGGTAATCTCGGCGTGCAGCACCCGAAAGAAACGCGCCACGGTGTCGGTATCCACGCCAAAGCGCGCCTGCAATCCGGCCCTTGCCGCCAATTGCTGGGCGCTGACGCGCGGCATATCCCGGAGGAAGTCACCACTCCGCGCCGTCTCCAGCAGAATCTGACGCAGCTCGGGATTTTCCGGCAACAGACCAAAACCGTTGTAGTGCAGAATAAAAAGGGGCTCCGGCAAGGGGAGTTCCGCCACCCGGTCCTGCGCCGGGATACCCGCATCTATCACGACTCCGCTGGGCGGGGCGACAGGCTCCATCTTGCCCCGCAACCAATTCCACATAACCGCTCCGGGTTTTACTCAGGAAAGAATTGTGGAAGGATAGCATAGGCATTACCAGCAAGGCACGACACCCGTGAACCCGTCCATCAGCACCCCGGCACCCCTACCCAACGCACAGAATACACGCCAACGGCTACCGGTCACCGGAATCATTCTGGCCGGTGGCGCCGGTCGGCGCATGGCTGGCGCGGATAAAGGCTGGCTGGACTGGCAGGGAAAACCCCTGATTGAGCGGGCCATCACCATCCTGCACGGGGATTGTACCGACATCGTCATCAGCGCCAACCGCAATCTGGAGCGTTATGCACAATGGGGGTATCCGGTCGTCTCTGATCTGACGGCAGACTTTCAGGGCCCGCTCATGGGCCTCGCCGCCGGAATGCATGCCGCGACGCAAGCCTGGGTAGCCAGCATCCCGGTAGACGGTCCCTGTTTACCCCAGGATATCGTGCGCCGCATGTGGCAGGCCAAAGGCGGGCATGACCTGGTGGTGGTGCGCAGCGCCGACCATTGGCATGCTGTCATCTGTCTGTGTCGCCGCGCTCTGCTGCCCCAGCTACAGCGTTATCTGGACGGCGGCGGGCGGCGAGCGCAAGGCTGGTTCCAGGACCTCTCTTTTGCCGGTCTTACCCTGCCCGCCGATTTGCTGCGTAACTGCAATCATCCAGAGGATATGACATGAAAACGCTCTGTGTAGTAGGATATAGCGGTAGCGGTAAGACCACCCTGCTCTGCGCCCTGATTCCCCTGCTGCGCGGATATGGACTGAAGGTCGCCGTCGTCAAGTCGACCCATCATGATGTGGACTGGGATGTACCGGGAAAAGACAGTTACCGTTTACGGGAGGCAGGTGCAGATGCCGTATTACTGCAGGGTCCGAAACGCTGGCTTATGAGCCGACCGGCGCCGGCGGAAGTCAACCTGGAGACCATCAGCGCCAGCCTGCAACCACTGCCAGACCTGCTCCTGATGGAGGGGAACAAGGCACTGGCGCTGCCGAAAATCGAAGTGCACCGGCCAGGTCTCGGGCGTCCCCTGCTTGCGGCAGAGGACCCCGGCATCATGGCCGTGGCGACAGATAGCGTTTTGGACATTCCCGGCGTTCAACTGGACCTGAATACGCCGTCCGCCATCGCGCAATTCATCCGGCAATGGATAAAAAAGGAAGATTAAACATGGCGCACTGTTGTGGTGGTAACGAACATGATTCCCTGGCTAAAAATGTCGCCGATGCACGGGATGCCATCCTCGCGGCCAGCCTGCCGGTGCAAGGTACCGAAAATATCCATCTCGGCAATGCGCTGGGACGGGTACTGGCCACCGACATTCATGCCCCTGCCAACGTGCCCGCCTGGTCCAATTCGGCCATGGATGGCTACGCCCTGCGCAGCGCTGACGGCGATGCCGTACGACGCATCATCGGCCAGTCTTTTGCCGGGCATCCCTTCAAGGGGCATGTCGGTGCCGACGAGTGTGTACGTATTATGACCGGTGCCGTAGTCCCGGAAGGCGCGGATGCCGTGCTCGTTCAGGAGCAGGCAGAAGTCCACGCTGATCAGGTCACTCCGCAGGCGGTCAGCAAGACGGGAGCGAATATCCGCCAGCCCGGTGAGGACCTGCAGGCCGGAGCCCTGGCCCTTGAAGCCGGAACCTGGCTGCGTCCCGCCCAAATCGGGCTGCTCGCCAGTCTGGGTGTTGCCGAACTCGCCGTGTATCGCCGTCTGCGGGTCGCATTTTTCTCTACGGGCGATGAGTTGCGCCCACTGGGCAGCGCGCTGGGTCCAGGACAAATCTACGACAGTAACCGTTACGCCCTGCATGGCATGCTGCAACGCCTCGGCTGTGAAATCCTTGATCTCGGCCGTATCGTCGACGATCCTGAGCAGATCGAAGCGGCCCTGCACAGCGCCGCAACCATGGCCGATGTGGTGATCAGCACCGGCGGCGTCTCCGTGGGCGACGCCGACTACATCGCCGAAATCCTCGGTCGCCTCGGCACCATCAATTTCTGGAAAATAAACATGAAACCCGGGCGCCCTCTGGCTTTCGGACAACTGGGCGATGCCACATTTTTTGGTCTGCCTGGCAACCCTGTTGCCACCGTAGTGACGTTTTACCAGTTCGTGCGCCCCAGTATCCTCAAACGTATGGGCAAAACCGCCCCCTGGATCGCGCCGCCATTGCAACTTCCTCTGACAGAAGACCTTCAGAAAAAACCGGGACGCACCGATTTTCAGCGTGGTGTATTGGTACAGACGCCCTCCGGGCTTAAGGTGGCTGGCGTCGGCCAGCAGGCCTCCCATATCATGAGTGGAATGGCCCATGCCGACTGCCTGATCATTCTCGCGGCCGAAGCGGAGCATGCCAAGGCCGGCAGTCTGGTCGATGTACAGTTGCTGGAAGGGCTCGTCTAGGCTGGCTTAATCCAAGCCATGACGCGCCGTGTAGGGCGTCGAATGGCTGAGATGAAAGCGGAAGTTGTCAGCGTAGAGCTGCTGTAGTGCAGGATTCTCCCGAAATATCAGGAGATTTTCGGCATTGGCCTGCTCCGCCGCCTTGCTGAAATTAAAGCTGCCCGTGATCAGCGTCCCCGAGTCGATCACCATCACCTTGTTATGGGCAATAGCGTGCTGGTCATCAACGTAAACGGGCACACCCTGGTTGGCGAAAAAATCGGCCACCGAATATTTCTGGGTGCGCTGGCTTCTATCCAGCACCACCTTCACCTCGACCCCTCTTTTGGCGGCGCTGAGCACGGCCTTGGCGATCGGCGCGCTGGTGAAGCTGTAGGCCTGCACCCAGACCCGTTGCTTCGCCTCGCCAACTGCCTGCACAATGGCCGCTGTCGCCCCGCCCGGCGGCGAGAAAGCCACTTCAATCGTCCCTCGCGCCGGCACCGTTACGGGCGTGTGCGGCAGTGCGGCGGTGGCCGCTGACCACTGATTTTGGCCCCAGTTCTTTAACGATTGCCAGGTACCGACACTGTCAGCGTGTGCTCCGGCAGCGATAGATGCCAGCAACAGTCCATAAACCAGCACACCGCTCGACCGCGGCGGACCACACATTGACCTGGATTTTCCTTTTACAGCCATCCGCACGATTTGCTGGGTTTCACCCTTGCCCTGCTGGGATTCGCGGTGGAGTGGAGGCATTGACCATAAGACTCGGCCACCGCGGCGGGATTCATTCGGCGGAAGGTTACCCCCCAAAAGGATCAGTAAAAGCCCCATGAAAAGGCTATCCTTTTGGATCAGCACTGCCGAGGAGATGACAGCTTCTAAGCCCATGGCGGATCCCTGAATTGCCCTGAAAAGAAGGAGATACAAATGATATTTCGACAACTATTTGAAGCGGAGTCCTCTACCTATACCTACTTGTTCGGTTGTACTCAGACAGGGCAGGCGGTCCTGCTGGATCCCGTACTGGAGACCATGGAGCGGGATTTGCGGGTGCTCCAGGCGCTGGGTCTGCGCCTGGTCTACACCCTGGAAACCCACATTCATGCCGATCATGTCACCAGCGCGTACAAGCTCAAATCAGTTGCCGGAAGCCAGATGGCCGGTCCGGCCATGGACCAGCTTCCCTGCACAGATTTTGGGGTCGTGGAGGGACAACCATTCAGAGTGGGTACCCTCACCTTTTCTCCCCTGTTCACGCCCGGACACACCGACACCCACCATAGCTATTTGCTGACTGAGAGCGATAGTCAACGGGTATTTACGGGCGACGCGCTGCTGATTGATGGCTGCGGACGCACCGACTTTCAGAATGGCGATGCAGCCACTCTGTATCGGTCGATTCAGGATAAGTTATTTAGCCTGCCGGATGAAACCCTGATCTACCCAGCGCACGATTATCAGCATCGGCACGTTTCTTCTGTGGCCCAGGAAAAGGAGCGGAATCCCCGGCTGGCGGGCAAAAGCGTGAAAGAGTTCCAGGACATTATGGCGGGCCTGAATCTGGCCTATCCCAAAAAAATAGATTATGCGGTACCCGCCAACCGACAGTGCGGTGAGTGCCCTACCGAACTGCCAGAGCATGTGCGGCGTTTGTGTGATCCCTCTCCGCAGGGGTAAGTAGGGCGGCCACCCTATGTCTGCGGCCTGTGGACTCGGCGGAGCGCCACTCAAGCCCCGATACGCAAAGGAATGCGCTTGCGTCCGAAACTCCCCGGCCGGGCCTCGAAATATCCGGCAATAGGGTGGCCACAATGGGGACAATGACCCTCCGGAGTCAGGTGATAAGACAATATCTGATACCAGTCGCGGACGATCAATGCCGCCCCGCATCCGGGACAAAAAGTGGTATCGCCCTCCTGATCATGCACATTTCCGGTATAGACATAATGCAAACCCGCCTCCATGGCCACGCGGCGTGCCCGCACGAGGGTATCTGCCGGTGTGGCGGGG
>JAAOMR010000479.1 GCA_018853935.1 Acidithiobacillus ferrivorans | reverse complement strand
CCCCTTGCGCCGCATCTCCGTGTGGATGGCCGCAAAATCCGGCATCACCGGCGCCGTCACAGTGGCGGATAGATGGCCGGGGAAAAGCAGTGCTTCCAGTTTTGCCGGGTCCATTTCGGGGGGCGAAGGCCACGAAATGTTGGCCTCTACGGCCTTTTGTAAATACTTACCAACTGCTCCTTTAGAAAGCCGGCAGACCTGCGCAATTTGCCGCTGGCTGAGGCCTGCAGCATGTAAACGGATTACTTCTTTAATCGCCTTCATGGTCATCCTCGGTGTGGGCATCCCGGATCTCCTGT
>JAAOMR010000478.1 GCA_018853935.1 Acidithiobacillus ferrivorans | reverse complement strand
TCCGCCACTGTGACGGCGCCGGTGATGCCGGATTTTGCGGCCATCCACACGGAGATGCGGCGCAAGGGGATGACTCTGCAACTTTTATGGGAAGAGTATGTAGCAGCGCATGACGAGCAACGTGTTTATCAGTATTCCCAGTTCTGCACCCACTATCGGGCGTGGAAAGGCCGTCTCAAGCGCAGCATGCGCCAGAACCATTTGGCTGGTGACAAGCTCTTTATCGATTATGCCGGCCCCACGGTGCCGATCATTGACCCCGGCACCGGCGAGATTCGCCAGGCCCAGATCTTTGTAGCGGTGCTGGGGGCTTCCAGCTATACCTATTGCGA
>JAAOMR010000477.1 GCA_018853935.1 Acidithiobacillus ferrivorans | reverse complement strand
GTGAGCGTTATTCTTTCGTGTTCCCTGGCAATTTTGATCACAGCTTGAGGTCGTCATTAAACAGATTCATAGCTCGCAACCGCAGCACATTTCTGCTTATAAGGAGGTTTCCCATGCAACCCTGAAACGAATGCTATGCCTGCTCTTATCCCGACTGTAAAACAGCGCCTAAGTGTATCAAGTTTTGACCAGAAATCAGCGTCAAGGTTGTTCACCTTTGATCAGATCAAGAATTTGATGTTTGTGTTTTGGTCCATAGAGTTACGAAGCGTTATAGCACTCCATAGGTGGCAAATGTTTGGTGCTGACGCATGGTCAATGGCTGACGCTGATTGACACTCCGCTAAAGGTGCACATCCATTGTGTCACCGCTTCTTGCATACTCGCCCGTCCAATGATATACACTGCCAACAGTGTTTATCATGAGTTACCTTATTAGGAGTTCAGCATGCAAGTTTCCAAGTGGGGGAATAGCCTGGCCGTTCGTCTCCCGACTGCCGTTGTTGAAGCATTGGGACTCAAAGATGGCGACAACATCGAGATTGAAGTATTGGGCGAAAAGCAATTTCAGATTCAGCGCACACTGCAAAATGCTGAACTGCTCGCTCGATTAAGGCGTTATCGTGGCAGACTCCCAGCGGACTTCCGATTTGACCGACTGGAAGCCCATGACGAGTGATAAGGCATTCTTCGACACAAACGTGTTGCTGTATCTGCTATCCGAGGACACCGTCAAGGCAGATAGAGCAGAAAGTGTCATCGTGCAGGGGGGCATCATTAGCGCCCAAGTGCTGAACGAGTTTGCTTTTGTCGCTCGGCGTAAGATGGCGATGTCCTTACCCGAAGTCCGGGAGGTGCTAGCGCCTCTCTATCGCCTCTGTGAAGTCACATCGGTTACCCTGGACACGCATATTCAGGGCATCCAGATCGCGGAGCGCTATCAGTACAATATCTGGGATGCCATGATCGTGGCTTCAGCCCTCATGGCACATTGCGTCACGCTATACACGGAGGATATGTATCATGGACAGATTCTTGAGGGGCGCCTGCATATCGTCAACCCATTTTTATAGCGAATATGTTTATACTCATTTTGATACAACCAAAGAGGACAGCCGGTATCGTTATGATCTAGAATGGTGCAGCCGAACACCAACGATAGGATGGTCGGAATGACAAACAATCACCTCTGCCGGATCAAGTTTCACCAGGTGCCGGAAAGATGCCCTTGTCTACTGTTCCGACATTCGTCCCAAAATCGTACACGCTTACCGTGATCGCTCCACCGTTAACCGCTAATCAGCGCCGCACCCTCTGGCAGGTGGGCATAGCCTTTATGCTTCTGACGGGCTTGTTGACGGTGCTGTACATTCAGCAGTCCCAGCATTTGCATCGAGTCGTTGCAGAGAAAATCAAACTGCACGCCGCACTGTCCGCGCAAAGCGCGGCGTTGCAAGTGGCTGCCGTTTTCAATAAGTATTTCGATAATTTGGTCTACGTCGGCAACGTCTTGTTGCCCCAAAATGCCGGGGTGCAGGCACCAAGCACCAGAACTTTAGAACAGGTGCAAATCCTCCGGGCACAACATCCCAATATCACGGCCTTCAACCTTCAAAACAGCTCGGGGGACCGCATTCTTTGGTCAACGTTGCCGCAACCTTCCCGGCCAATTGAGCTAGCGAATGACTTTACGCCTTTGCCTGGCCATCCGAACCGATTGATTGGCAAGCTTCACTATGCCCAGAGGATGCATGCGCGGGTAATTACTATGCGCTATAGGGTGCATAACGCCGGAAGCGCCCATTCTTTCTTCTCAGTCGGCAGCCCAATCAACGTCATGAGTCTCGATACGCTTACCATTCCACCCAATTACAACCTGTTTCTGCAGGATGCACAGCATGTACCCTTTGCTTTTTTCCGGCAGGGGAAGCTTTCTCTTTCCGGTCCTTCCCTGCAGAGTTTTCCCCCCGACAATCAAGTGCGTGTGCCGGTGCCGGGATACCCATGGGCCATAGGCGCAGAATGGCCAACATCCTTGGTGACACGTGCCTGGTGGCACGAGGAGAAAAGGCTTCTGCTCAATAACATCGGCATCGTTTTGGGCCTGCTTGGGATTGGTGTGTTTACACTGTTTTTGCTGGCGCGGGAGATGCGTCTGCGTAATCGGCAAGAAGAAATCCTCATCGATGAGCGTGACCGCCAAAAAAAGCGCGCCATCCACGATGCCCTGACCGGTCTACCCAACCGCGATGGCCTGCGACTGGTGTTTGATCAGGCGCTGGCGCGTTCCGACCGCCAGGAGCAGCTTCTGGCCGTGGGTTTTCTGGATCTCGACGACTTCAAACCGGTCAATGACACCTACGGGCACGCCGCCGGTGACGACCTGCTCCAGGAAATGGCGCACCGCCTGCTAAATGCAGTGCGGAGAACAGACACGGTCGCGCGACTGGGGGGCGATGAATTTATCCTGTTGCTGGAAGGCCTGCGCAGCATGGATGAGCTGGATCTGGTTCTGGCCCGTCTCCAGGCCGCGATTGCGCAGCCCTTTGACCTCAAGGGGGAGGTGGTCAGTATCCGGGCAAGCCTGGGGTTGACGCTCTATCCCTTTGACGAGGGGGACTCTGATCTGCTCCTGCGGCACGCGGATCAGGCCATGTATGCGGCCAAAACACGCCCCGCTCTAGAGGGCGGAGGCTGGGTGCAGTTCTATCACCCGGATATTGGCAATGTCAGCATGGGCGATGAAATATTGCGCCGGGATTTCCTGCGGGCCTTGGCCAGCGGAGCGGTGACCCTACGCTATCAGCCCCTGGTGGCCATGGCGACGGATCGGGTGGCAGGTCTCGAGGCCCTGACCCGTTGGCACCAGGAGGGCCGTGAGGTTTCCCCCGATCAATTCCTTTCTGCTCTCGGTGTGCGGGAACGTCAGGCACTGGGGCGCTTCGTGCTGCAAACGGGACTGCGGCAGCTCGCACAGTGGCGGGACATGGATCTGGATCTCTTCCTCAGCATCAATGTCACCCCGGAAGATCTCGACCAGTCCGAATTTGCCGATACGGTCATTGGCATCCTGGCGGCATACCCGAGTATCCCCCCGGAATCCCTGGTGCTGGAGGTGCTGGAGATCAGGGAAATCCTCGAACAGGAGGTCGCCATGGGGCATCTGCAACGACTGCGCAGTGCGGGCGTCAAAATTGCCCTGGATGACGTGGGGAGTACCTACGCCTCTCTCCTGCGACTCAAAAATCTGCCCATCGACGAAATCAAGATCGATCAGGGCTTTATCCGTGAATTGTCGAACAAGCCCCAGGACCTGGTCTTTGTCGAGAGTCTCGTCAACCTGGGTTTGGGGATGGACGTCCTCATCACCGTGGAGAGGGGTGGAAACCGAAGCGCACATCGCCTTCCTGCGCGAGATGAAAGTCGACTATCTCCAGGGGTACGCCATTGCCAGGCCGCTGGAAGCGGAAGCGGTGGCGGATTTTGTGCGCACCTTTGTCCTCGGCGCCGGGGATGCGGACACGCCATTGTTGGCCCTGTACCAGCATCTTGGATGGGAGCGTGCGGCAGCAGAGTCTGCAATGAATCATGAGGGTTACGAGCATACGGAACTGACCGACTGCCCGATCACGACCTGGCTGCATGCCCATGCGTCGGAACTGCCCGAGGTAGAGACCTTGCTGGCCGAGCACGAAACAGTGCATATCCTGGGCCGGGAAATCCTCCAGGTACGGCAAAAAGGAACGCGCGACGAACTCCATCGGTTGCTCGGTCAGTTGCACGTGCATAGCCATCTCTTTCAGGAAGGCCTGGGGAGGGCGGTGAAGGCCATGCGGGAAAACGCAGAGGCCAAGGCACCACCTCCAGAAGGCGCCAACCAGTAATTCGGCGGTGTTGGCCAAACAGTTGGTGAACGAGATTCCAGAAAACGAACGTTTTGTGACGCTTCGGTTTCCCGAGAGATCGGGGAGGCCGACAAACATCATATTGAGAATTGCTGATCTGTTACCGCTTCTTTCCGACCTCTTTTTCATAGGGCTTGATAGGCCCCATGCTGTAGGGCATAGTAGATTTCATGGGCGCAAAGTTGCTGTACCGGTTCAAAGAGGCTTATGGGCAGGGCGTGATCGAGGGCATCATATGGGATGTGCCCGTTCCGGTGCCGCCATCGGAACACCGCGTCAAATACCGCCTGGTTTTTATCGTGAATGGCCATCGGCTGGTGGGATACGACAACGAGCGCGGCAAAGGGGACCACAAGCATATTCGGGAGGAGGAAATCCCTTATTCCTTCCAGGATGTGGCAACGCTGGTTCGAGATTTCATGCGGGATGTGGAGGAAATATCATGAGTGTGCTTGAAGTGACGGTGGGCGTGCCTGTCGAAAAGAAGATGGAAGGCTTCGCTGCGGCGTTGCAGGCGGCTATGGAAGGCCGCACAACCGCACCGCATTTCGGCGTCGGCTTCGCCAACATGGCTCAATTCGGCGATGTCTTCACGCCGAAGCGCTGGGAACTGGTAGAGGTTCTGAAAGCCTCCGGGCCACTGTCGATCTATGCCTTGGCAAAACGTCTTGGTCGCCATTATCGCAACGTCCACAAAGACGTGGGCGCTCTTATGGAATGGATGGTTATTGAGAAAGATGCAGATGGGCACGTATTCGTTCCATGGGATGAAATCGACGTGAGACTGCCCCTCAAGCGGAATGCGGCATAAAATCCAGTCTATTCCCCTGATCCAAAGGGCAAGATGAGCAAGACCGCAGTGGCAGACCTGCCTGCACCGGCCGGGTGCGGGATCCGGGGAGAGGGATGCCGCTTTTTGCGGCCTGGCGCCTTCCATATCCCGGTCATGGCCTTGCCAGCATTGCCCACAGGGTGCTCCACAGAAATTTGGGGATAATGCTGCGTCAATACAGGGCGAACATGGCTATCGCTGTGCTTCAGCGCGGCGCTTCTACCCCTTCAACGCCTTTAGCTCCCTGCCCGGCATCGCAAGTGACGTCATCGCACCCACCTACGCCGAGCTTTATGCCGCCGAATCACACTCCACTATATCTAGTAGGTGCCTGTGACAACCGGATAAGCACGGGTCAATCATCAAGTTTTGGCCGGGTAGCTGTAACAGCTTGCAATCAACGGGCTTTTTCGGCTCAGATTAACTGCAAGTCAACGCCGGGCCCGTGCGCAAAGTGACCATCCAGTCCATCCCTGTCTTGGGCCGGGATCGCTGGTATGTGCTCCTGAAACTCGGCATGGACGAGGCCACGGTGAAGTCGGCCCGCACCGAGGTCCGTACCTGGGCGAGTCTGGACAGTCTGGTGTGCTGGTTGAAGGCCCAGGGCCCAGGGCTGTGGGGTGGCCGAACTGTGGGTCGTATAAACAATATATGGGTATAGATTTGTCTTGTTATTTTGCGCTAAGGTATCCATTGGATAACGATCCGGCAGCATGGGATTACATTTCCCCCTCGGTCCTTCATCCTGCCCGGATCGTTTTCCGATAGTGATAACCCGCTCTATATTGCCAGGAGGGCGTTCCTGCGCTCCCCCGGCTTTTTTGTACAGCGATTGATGCAGACCCATGCTGGGCTGCTAGTCCTCCCGAAAGGCGACGAAGGCGGCGGGGGCCTAAGTTGCGGTTTGACTGGCGGCAGGCAAAGGACATGGTATACGCGGAAACGGAAAGGGGGTGTGTGATGATGGTGAACATAGACAGGGGTTTTGTGGAGTTGTTGAACAAGCG
>JAAOMR010000476.1 GCA_018853935.1 Acidithiobacillus ferrivorans | reverse complement strand
CAAACTTTAACGCATAGTCCTCGTAGGGTTGTTGCTGGTTGAGAACGGTCCCGATAACAGAGGCAATGGCCAATAACACCAGCAGACTAACAGCCAACCGCATTGAACCAAGAAAATTTACTACTAAGCGGGCTCGCGAATAATTTACGACGCCAACGGAGCTTTGCTTAGTCAAATCAGTTCCCTCTGATAAAATCGTTTAAATAGCGAGCCACCCAATACACATACAGATCGCTTAAAAATGAAGCAATGCTGCCGCTGTTTATTTAAAACCCATGGCGTGCTATCACGCAGACGCAGTGGATCATCCATCATGGATAACTGGAGAAGCATATTTACGAGATTCAGACCACGCATTATCGCCAAACCCTTAACGCTGACTTTAATAACTAGCTTAATACCATATGCGCCTATGGCAATCAAGTCCTCCATCCATACAGGATGATCGTTAGTCCGAGCGGGAAGAGGGTTTTGTTAGCTGTAGATGGTGACTCGGTGCTAGCAGGACGCCAACATTTCACGCCTGGTGTTTTGCAATATCAGAGCAGCTTAATTTAACGTTATGCTTATCACTCTCTCGACACCCACATCATGCTCGTAACCGAAGGAGAGGCGCGCCGATCAAACGCTCATAATCAAGCCATGTATGTTCACATGGAGCGACTAACTGCGCCTTCTGAGGGGGAAGGCAAAAAGTCGTTACAAAACGGTCCTGCGAATATTATTATCTCTTTTTATTGTCGTACAAGCATTGCTACCCTTCTTTAAGTCTATCCAATATACCATTTTACGAAGGTAAGCAAGGACTGTAGATGGCGACATAATACCGATCATATGCGAATCAATAGCCCATTCTCTTGAAATATGACAGACGCGAGGAAAACCGAAGAAATGCGGCAGCATCAGCAGCATTCCATAAGATATTCCGCAGGAGCGGGCCTGCCTCGGTATAAATCACACCAACCTGTTGCGACGGCACGGAAGATGTACTGCGTTTCTTTTCGGACCCGCGCCCGAGATGACGAAACCTAGAGGTCACCATTAGCGCCCATTCCCGCCCTTCAAAAACCATCCTGGCCGACGAATAAATTGATTTATTTTAGCAAAAAAAATGCGTGCAGCTATGCTAAAACGAGGGACACGAGTCACTCTGGAAAGGAAGTGGCCAAAGATAACCATCCCCAGAGCAGGCACAGCAAAAAACGCAATTACCCCCCATTCCAACAGCGCTGGGAAGGTTTGGTTGTTGGTCTGCGCGATTTCTTCCACCGGTGATGGAGGCTGCCATACTTTGTTTTCACTGATAGGGCCGGCATCATTCATTCGGGCAAGCGATGAACCGTGCACACCAGTGAGCGCTGTTGCACGCATCGCATGAACAATAGCGACATTCTCCAAATCCATGTAAGTGGTGGTTATCGGCCAGCCCCGCCAGACCTTGACTTCCATGCCACCATCCTCTTTCCAGCGTGCTACGACTGGCCCGTGCTTGATGTCACCGATGATACTGCTGGGCTGTCCATACTTATACTCAACCATGGTAATAATATTATGGACCTGCCCGGTGTCGTTGAAGCTGGGGAATTTATACTCGGCAAAAGCAAAACGGTTATGCTTGTCATACTCCACCAAAAACTTACTGGCGCCTTGCAATTGGGGCATCTGCCCGTTTATCCGGTAGGTATCGAACCATTGCTGGGGGCCGTTCGGAGTGGGGGGAAGGCCCGCTTTCTGTAAAGCTGGCGCCAAGCTGGCGCGTGTTGCATTCTGCAAGGGGACACCAAAGAGGGTGAGCGGTAAAGCCAGCGCACTCCCAGCCCATGCCCATAGCGATACGGCCACAATGAAACGACTCCTGATCAACTGCTTACCCTCCTCTACTCATTGGCATGCCCGCAATCCCCCACAGACCGCGCCCACATTATCCTCGCACTATCGCCCTGCCCTGCTTCGCCTTGCGCGTGTACACCACGCTCTCCGAACAGGTTGATATCCAGTAGTGTCTAAGCTGTCATGGGCGACAGCTTTTGTCCCGTATGGCTTCTTTTTATAGCACGCGCTCCTTTCCCACACAAACCCAAGATCGTCAACCACTCCGCCCTGGGCGGAGCTTGCATCAAGGCTCCACCGCAGTTCCGCACATCTCGAAAAGCGTGTGGCTTTCGCGGAAATATGGAAATCCCCTTTACGTTGGAAACTTTCCTACTATACTAAATCCGGGTGGTAGGCTGGTCCCGCATTTACCATCCAATGAATAAGGATGACGTTATATACCAATCTAATGGACAACAAGGGGGTATCATGAAATCCACGTCACGCCATCTCGTTATCGCTTTACTCGTCGGCACCATCGGACTGGCAAGCAGCACCGCCGCTTGGGCCTATGAGGGTCAGCAGTACGCCAAGCAGGCACGCATCAGCCCGGACAAAGCAGAGGCCATCGCCATGAATGCCAGTAGGCCTTGCGGATACCGCCTGAGCAAGGGGTTTTTTCACCCTCTGCAGGCACTCACCGTCGCCAAGCAGACCTGTCCCCCGAACACCGCCAAGGTCACTGGTATGAAGTTGGAAAAAGCTTCTGGCGGTAGCGGTCTGCGCTATGTTGTGGACGTTAGTCGCGAAGATCTGATGTACACGGTTTTTATCGATGCTAAAACAGAGAAGCTCCTGGAGATAAAGATCCTGCCGGGCATGTCCAAGCCCTGAAGGGTCAGCAGACGCAGTCGCTCAATCCACCTCGCGGGCCTGCATAGCGTCGGCACAAACCTGACGGTGACGATCGGCCGACGCGCCTGCCCGCTCTGCGACGCCCATCACGCACACAGAGGTGTGCGGGTCAACGCTGCTGTGGCAAACTCCATGCTTCCCAGTCGCCCCAAAAGGGCGGATGGGCTCTGCCTGTAAGGCCCGAGGCCGCGCAGCAAGTTGCTTGCGGCTGCTGGGTCACCTCAGAATATTGCATCCATACGCAACGTCTTGACATGCAGGGGAGTGATCTCATATCGGGTTGCTTGCATCGTCGGTTACTTTACCTTTTTGAGGCGTGCAGTTTCGTGTTGCGCTAGCGTAGCAGCTCCGTGCTGCTTCCAGAGCGCAGTAGTAGTGGTTTTAGCTGGATCATTCAGGATGTTAGCCAGCTCCATAAGGCCACCCAAGAGTGTATCTTCATCGATTTTCAGGATTCCCGCCATCTCTACCAGGCTACCAAGCATGAACCGTTTGTGGTTGCGGTTCTTGCATTCGACAAATTTCTTTTTCCGATCCTGTTTTTTGCGGATACTGATGAGCGTCTCTTTGGCTCTTCTGGCAGATTCTAGAGCCGCGAGATGTCGTATTTTCGCGTTTTCTGCCTGGGATGTCATATGAGTCCTCCTTGTGCTTTGTAAAAAGTTAACCTTTTACTCCCGTTGATGACATAAATTAGGCGTTTTCAAAGATTCACCAATCCGTCAGGCCCTGCCACTGCAGGATCCGCTATGTCAGATCGTAATATCTTGCTTACCGTTGGGCAATGGAAATATCTTCGTCGCCACATAACGAAGTGCTTGCAGAGCCAGGGAGCGGCTAATCAGTTCAGATAAATTAGGTGCCACAATCCAGAAGGCATCGCCACGGTCGCGCTGAACTGGCAAGCAGTTCAGCCTGCCGAGAAGTCCGCCAAAGCCAGGAAATCTCGCAGTACTGTAGACTTCCTGTGCAGCTCCCTTGACCCTGGGTGGGACAGCCTGACCGAAGGATGGCAACGGCCAGAACAACAAGCGCCTCCTTGAGTTTGCGTTTGGCTTCGCCGACGCCTGAACTATGCCTGCAACACCTCAGAAGCGTTCTCGTATCGCACACTAGAGACTTGCCCTTCCTTGCCCCCACCCCGCGCTCTTTACCTCCTGCTTCGTTATGGCTCACACCTCCAGATGTGAGGTGCCCAGATAACTTGGCAGAGGGGCCACGCGAATAGGTTGTCTTGCATTTCACCGTGGTAGAGCGCTATGCTGCGCGGCATAAAGCGCTTCATCACCGCCAGTTAGAATTATCGGTTTTTAACCCGGCCCATAAGGATTTTTTTGGTGTCGTTTATGCATAATAGGACATCTTTATGAACTTTGTTACCCTGTTACCCAGAGTGCCTTGTTGAACACGTATCCTGCTAAACAGCCAATGTCGCCGCACGCCTTTAATATGCGGCGTGTTCTCCTGTTGCGCGGGCTGGCTATCATCGGCCAATGCATAACCATAGCCATAATTGCAATCATTCTTAAATGGCACATGCCCATATGGCATTTGGCTACAGTTATCCTCATAGAATTTGCAATAATAATTGCAAGCATTATACGACTTACTTTGCAATGGCCCATAACCAATAAAGAATTCTTTGCGCAGCTATTGGCAGATGTTGCCATCTTAGTGGCACTTCTATATTTCTCAGGTGGCCCCACGAACCCATTTATCGCCTTATTACTGTTGCCCTTAGTTATTGCAGTAACCACCCTTCCAGAGATATATTGTTGGTCCATGGCCGCGATCACAGTAACTTGTTATTCAGGATTGATGGCTTTTTATATACCGTTACCATTACATGCTCTTGCGACCTATGAAATGAAACTGCATATATGGGGGATGTGGTTTGAGTTTGTCATGATTGCTGGCATTATCAGCTATTTCGTCAAAAGGATGGGCGACAGCCAGCACGAACGGGACCAAGCGATTGCGCGTGCTCGTGAAGAAAAAATAACGATGGATCGCGTTGTTGACTTAGGTGCGCTGGCCGCTGGCGTTGCCCATGAGTTGGGAACACCACTGGCCACCATGACGGTGATAACTAAGGACCTGCAGCAAGACTATAAAGAAACTCATGATCTATCTGAAGGCTTGGGCATATTGTATGATCAGCTACAGCGGTGTAAACGTATCCTAAGCACCATGTCAGCATCTGCTGGTCAATTGCAAGCATCCAGTGGCTGCCAGGTACATCTTGAAGAATACCTGAATGAGGTTGTTAGAAAATGGGGGGCTGCCCGCCCTGGTGTCAATGTTACACTACACTCCGATGGGTCTGGATCTGCTGCAAGAATCGTTGCGGAGCATACATTAACTCAAGCGCTGACCAATATTTTCAATAATGCTGCCGATGAATCACCAGATTGTGTCGAGATAGATATGCACTGTAACGATCACAATATTGTTATTGACGTTTGCGACCTTGGACACGGAGTAACCCCAGATGTAGTCAAGGATGCCAGGCAACCCGTTTTCTCTAAAAAGGAGGGTGGCCTTGGGTTGGGACTCTTCCTCGCCACCACTATTATAACTCGTCTGGGAGGAAGTGTATCATTGTTCAATCGGCAGGGCGGCGGTTCCTGCACTCGCGTCATACTTCCATTAACCTCATTGCTCATAAGTATGAACAACTAATGTCCGACGGAAACGCAGAAAACAGCGCAGATATAGATACCACTTCGATCTCTAACATTATGGTGGTAGACGACGACGAAACATTTTGTCGGGTATTATCAACCGCCTTTTCCAGGCGTGGTTTCAAGGTATGCACGGTGCATGATACCGCAGACACAATTGCTGTTGCAGAAAAATACCTGCCGGACGCTGTAGTTCTGGATCTTCGAATGCCCGGGATTTCTGGATTAGAGTTGATAACGCCGCTAAGGAATATTATCCCGAACATCAGGATCCTTGTTCTAACCGGCTATGCCAGCATCGCAACGGCGATTGAGGCCATAAAACTCGGGGCTGTCTATTATCTGACGAAGCCAGCAGATGCAGATGAGATTATAGCCAGATTAAACGAACATAATGGCAATCCTGCCGCACCGGTTGAAAACGATTTCTTGTCGGCACGCAGGTTGGAATGGGAACATATCAGCAAAGTACTGATGACGTGCAATGGTAATATATCGGCCGCTGCCCGCAGCTTGGGGATACATCGGCGATCTTTACAACGCAAGCTGAATAAACGCCCCGTACGGCACTGAGTGCGCGGGAGATTGCCCAACCCCACTTTCATCGCGGGTAAATGCGTAAACGCTGGACATCATAATGTTCTACGGGATATTTTATCCGTCTGATCAACGGGTAACGCTGTATATGATTTTTCTCTTATCCAAATACTGGCAATCCATTTTTCTCCATCGATAACTGGTAATCCCGCGTGCAACGATTCTCTCAACTGGAGGTTCTGCGCATCGGTGTTCCTAAATAAAATACCAGTTCCTACGTTGGGCACTATGTTGGCCATAATATGTGGAAATTGAGTCCACCCACCCTGTTCTACATCATTCAAGTATAGCAGAACCGTTAGCATCCGATTCCCGCCATTCTCCAATTGTGGGGACCCTTCTAAAAAAGAATCATAATGTATATCATACTTCCCGCCACGGGTATAATGTAGAACTTGTAGCGGCTCTTGATTTTCCTCTGCAACCCCAATAAATAATGATATACGGCGCCGCACCGCTTTAATTATTGGATACTTATCAGCCGATGGGGATGCCACTGTACTGCGCCGCCCTGATGTTTCATGCGAAACATCAGAAACGCCATATATCACTTCTGAAGGTTTCGCATGGGATCCACCAGCGGCAATCAACTCCGTGCATTCTTCAGGACTTAAAAGCCCGCTGAAGTGCACCAATCCAATAGTATCATTCACGGCAAGTATCTTTACTGCCATACCATTCCCCTGCTTAAAAATCTGTAATAATTTTCGCCGACCACCAACCTAAACCCATCCGCCATCCCACAACTAAATATATATTTATATTTTGGCAACTCCAACCACGGCATGGGATGATAAGCAACACAGTCAGTCAGCGTTGCTTTGTGAATCAATTCGGGAACGCTGGGCCCACCGAGCTATTGCCGCTAGTTTTATGGCAATCCACAACAAGAGCACACACAAGCAGCGGGCATTGCCGACGCGTGTCAGCCATGCCCTTCATAAACCCATAGACATGGATGCTACTTTCATTGCACCTGAGCCATCTGCATGTGGATCATCGCGTCATACTTGCCATCTGTATTTATAACGCCTTTAGGGACGCTAACCTTATAGTACTCATTACCTATTGTGCTTCTTATTTTGTCATATCCTGACTTTATGTTGGGCCACTCTTTGGCCAGCCCCAACCGTGTTGGGGACCAGGTAAATAATATGTACCCATCTATTATCGCCCCAGCCGCCTTAGCAATAGATAAAGACTTCTTTGCGTCCTCCGGGTCTGTTGGAATCTTACATCGCGACATATTTTTTTTGGCATACAGCGCATATAGCCAGCTAGCTTCATTAAATGATGCTCCCGGCTTCTTATTTTGATAAAAACTCACATCACTGGCAACATGACCAGAGGCAATGATCGCATCATGATAAACTGCCAGAGTCGGCGGCAAAATACAGTCATAAAACGATTCCATCTGGGTGGCGGCCGCACCCTGCGCCATTACTGGCGCGGTCAGCGCCAACGCAACCATTACCAATCGAAACATCTTCGTCATAACAACTCCTGTTCTTATATGACTGCCAAATCATATCAAGAAAAATACACAATTATGAAACCTGCCACGCGCACATATAACAGTACCATGGCAGCATTCTTTATTACCGTCGCCAGTTACAACCACAGCACTGAAAAGCGCCTCAAAGGGCTCAAAATCAGCACGAGTGCATGCATTAAGGATCGCCTAAATTGCACGGCCAACATCGCCATATCATGCTAAAATATAGCGCCAAATTTCGCGCCGAAGCTGGTCCCCAATAGCATGGGGCCTGCTCATTTTATAACTTTTGAGAATAGTCCGGATTCAGCAACAACGCCACCCGTTTACCATTCCAGCTTTGCAGGGCGAGGAGTAATCCGACGACGGCGAGGATATAAAAGACGCCTTTCTCGCCCGCCATTCCCAAACCCCAGCCACCGACCACACCACCGACGAAAATCCCCAGAAACTGCATCAGCGAGTAGACCCCACTGGCCGCCCCCCGCTGTTCCGGCTTGGTGCTGCGGCTCATCATAGAGGGCAAAATGGCGGAGGCAATGTTGTAGCCCACGAAGAAGATGACCGCACCAATAGCCACCGGCCAGAACCGTCCGGCCAGCAATCCCATGATCAGGGCGCCGGCCGCAATGGCGAGGCCGCTGAAGACCAGCATCTGTCCGTGCTGTTTGTGCCTTTCGGCATAAATAACCGGGTAGATCATAGCCGCGACCGAGAGCAGCATCACCGGCAGATAGACTTCCCAGACGGCAGCATCGGGAATGTGCATGGCGTTGACCAGCTCCGGGGAGAGCACCACAAAACTGGCTCCGAGCACCATCTGCAGAATGAAAATGCCGATACTGGCGGTGAGTACCGCTGGATGTTTGAACATCCTGAACGCATCCCGCCAGCTGCCCATGCGCTGCTGATGGTTGTGTGGAATGGGGGGGATGACTTTCCACAGGGGAAAAAGCGCGAGGACACCGAATGCGGCGGCGACCAGAAAAACCCCCGTCAGACCCCATACACCATAAAATACCGGGCCTAAGGCCATGCCCAGCACATAAGCTATGGCGATACTACCACCGATGGCGGCCATGGCTTTGGTGCGATGCTGCTCGCCGGTCAGATCACCGGCGGTGGCCAGCAAGACCGAGGATACGGCGCCGGCACCTTGCAGTAGACGGGCGAGGATGATCCCCCAGATATTGTGGGTAACCGCCCCCAAGAGGGAGCCCAGCACAAAAATCAGGATCCCGAAGACCAGCACGCGTTTGCGCCCGAAACGGTCGGAGGCAACCCCGAAGGGAAACTGGAGGGCGGCCTGGGCCAGTCCGTAGATGCCGATGGCCAGGCCCAGCAGGAGGGGTGTGCTGTAGCGGAGTTGGTCATTATCCAGCGCCAGTACGGGCATCAGCATAAAAAGACCGAGCATGCGCGCCACATAGATGAAACTCAGACCGCTTACGGCCCGCTTCTCGAGCGGGCTCATGGGCGGGCCTTTGGCGCGGGATTTTTTGCCGCGATGGGGGGTCTCAGAAGAAGCCATAACCCATCACCAGTTTACCCAAAATCAGGGCCGTAAAGAGCAGGAAGAGGTAGGAGATGGAGTAGGCGAACATCCGCCGGGCGTAGCGGTCCATCTCTTGGCCTTCCGGCAGGGCTTTGAGGTGCAGGGCCATCCACACAAACCAGGCTCCGGAGAGCGCGGCGATAGCGCCATACACCCAGTCACCGGTCAGAAAGGCGGGAACCAGACTGACGATCCAGGTGAGGATGGCGTAGTTCAGGATTTCCTTGCGGGTGCGATCCACGCCGTGGGTCACCGGGAGCATGGGGATGCAGGCTTTGGCGTAGTCTTGCCGACAGCAAATGGCCAGTGGCCAGAAGTGCGCGGGGGTCCAGACGAAGACCAGCAGGACGAGGACCAGGGGCAGTGCGGCGAGACTGCCGGTGATGGCGCTCCAGCCGATCAGCGGCGGTAAGGCACCGGCGAGACCGCCCCAAACAATATTCCAGGGGGTGCTGGGCTTGAGGTAGAGGGTATAGACGACGCCGTAGCCGACGGTACCCACCAGCGTCAGCACCAGGGTCAGCGGGTTGGTGCCCCAGGCGAGGATGGCGATGGCGGCACCCATCAGGATGGCGGCATACAGGATGGCGCCAGGGCGGCTGATGCGCCCTTCGGCCAGCGGCCGGTGCAGGGTGCGGCGCATGTGCTGGTCGAGGGCGGGTTCGACTATCTGGTTGAGGACGCCTCCTGCCCCGCCGGCCAGCGCGATGCCGACCAGACCAGCGACCGCTGATTCCCAGTGGATAAGGGCGTTAGGGGCGAGAATCTCGCCCACTGCGGCGGTGAAAACCAGGAGAGAAACCACCCGGGCTTTGGCCAGGACCCAGAGATCGCTGAGGAGAGACGGCCGCAAGCGCTGCCCGGAATGATCGTCGAGGCTGTTGGTGTTTAATCCTTCTTTTAACATGATGCTAACGACCTCATTTAGCGCCATTGCAGGACAATGGCGAGACACATGAGCAGGACCATGGACTGGTGAAAGGCCACCATGACGCCGGGGTCCTTGGGCTTGATATTGACGGCATGGAAGAGCAAAAACCCGACTGCAACCTGGGCCACCGCGAGATAAAAGGCGATGGGGTAGGCGGGCATCATCCAGCCGAGCGTGGCAACCAGTAAGAGAGCGGCACTGATGTGGGCGGCAATCGTCCACTGCGCGGCCTTCTGCGGTTTGACGAAGGGGCCAATGGCGGTGCCGAAACCACGCTGGCCGGTGGTCATGCCACCCAATAAGACGGCGAGCAGTAAAGCGTGTAAGGCGCCAGTGGCGCCGAGGTAGGCCCAGAAGTTGAGGCCCGGATAGACGAGGCCGGTCAGGTAGATGAGGAATACGCCGTAAGCCAGTAAACCGTGGGTACCGTGCACAACGGCCGGGGCCCGGCCGGCGAGGACGTATAAGGTGCCCATGCCAAACAGGGCGGTCACCACGATCAGGGACAGGCCGCTGATGGTGCTGACGCTGGGGGACAGAATCACCAGGGCCAAAGCGACCAGACCCACCAAGGTGGCTACCATCCGGTGCGCGGCTTCGGGGTCACCACGCACCATCAACACCACGATGTTGCGCGTGTAGGGCCAGCGGGTGCCGAGGGACAGGCCGTAACCGAAGCCTTCAACAATGCTGCCCAAGAGAATCAGCACAATGGCAAAACCCACCTCACTGGCCGCAAGGCCGTTGACCACATCCCTCAGCAGACCCTGATGGCCGGTGATGCCCTGCCACAAACCGGCCACAACCGCCGCCAGCAGCATCCCGGTGATTAACCAGCCAATCACCCGCACTGCCAGCGTCATCTCCCCTTCTATCGCGTGGGGGAGCGCGTCTAGGCCTGGATACGCAGCCTCCTCCGTTACCCCATGATCAATATTGCTCCCCATATTTACCCCACCTCAAGTGAAAGAATCTCAGGCTCCAAATTCTTCGGGCTATCTGCACACAGCACTTAACTAAAATTAATTTAAAGATTCACCGAGACTAAAAGTTCTTTCCGGCTTGCCGACGCAATATAAACAATCACCAAAACTTCTTGATATCCTAATAAAACACGGCACCAGACGCTTATTTTATATAAATACATCATGGCCAGAGCATGGATAAGCATCCAGCCCCAGCCACAACAATCTACACTACCAAACTACTTTTTACTTTGGCAACACATGTTAATGACTTACTTAACAATAATTTTACCAAACATGCCCGTCGCCGCATGACCAGGGATCTGGCACACGTAGTAGTAAGTACCGGCTGTCGGATGCCAAGTGAAGTTCGTATATCCGAACTTCCCATCCTTGGGAACCGGACTAAATCCAGTGCCAGCGACAATGGGGTCAATGACCGGCATAACTGCAAAAGGCGGTGTCTTCTGGGTAATGTCAAAGCTGTGACCAAATCCCTTGTTGGTGTTGATGAAGGTCACATCCACCGTGGCCCCTGCGGGAATATCCAGGGTAGGATTCTTTTTGTCATGGACTTCAAAGCTCGGGAATGGAAAACCCGGAAGCACGGCTGCAGCGACCACGTGCACCGTCTTGCCGCTGTAGGTGACCGTGTCGCCACTGACTTTGCCAGTGTCTTTCTGCAACATGGCTTTTACCTGGGGAAGCGTAGCTTCTTTCCAGGAGCTATCCAAAGTGCCAGCCATCGCGGTGCCCATACCCACAGTGGCCGCCAAAACAGCTGCGGCACCAACAGATACATACCAGTTCTTTTGCATTTTTGTCTGCGTATTCATAACTTATGGTCTCTCCTTATGATTACATTAATCGAACCAAACAGCATGGTAGCGCAAAACGTTAACCTGCCCACCATGTTACACGCTACCGTACTAGCTTCATCACCCAACCAAAGGCAACACATTAAATTAAAACATCACTCTAAGAGTAACATAATAGCCACCCAGAGCGATAATAGCCCACAATAATGCGATGATCAATACCATGTTTCCATTCCATGAGTCATCATCGTGATCATTGTTAACAGTTAAATAGCCTTCTTTGCTCATGATTTGCTCTCCTTCGCTACATGCGTAAAAACAGCGCCACAAAGAAACATGGATGACCTCAGAGACAACCGATGACCGGGCACCACCGTTGTTGATGATTGGAATATTGCGTATTGACCACTACACAATAACAGCCTTCTTCCGGCACAACAACGGCAGCAACTGGGCAATCCACGTGCGATAATTTAAAACATCAGATATCGCCAGATGGGCTGTTTTCTGTCTTCTTTAGGACACGGAGCCGATCTTCATTGGCTACTTCTTTTAATACCCACCAAAAGAATATGCTCAAAAACACCACCGGAAACACGATGTATCCCGTCAACCAAAAGAACGTCGGATTATCGGCCCCGGCGGGTATAACAAACGACAAATGTGACATATCCATTATCTTACCCTCAGTCTAATTTGATAATCTCTAACCAAATTACGCGATATAGAAGACGATAAAAAAGGCTACCCAGAGGATAACAACCCCCACCCAGTAGGTTAGAACATTATACGATACCCAGCGCTCTTTTTTGGCACGATCAGGCGTGCGGGATATTTTCATAATGCTTGCCAGTAGTGCCAGGATGCCCGCCACGAAGTGAACCAGGAACCATAAGCTGGTAATGTCGTAAATCCCGCCGTAACCACTACCGATGCTTAACGTGGTCCAGTTGTAGACTATTCCGCCGATCATCACCAACGAAATTACCAGCAGGGTGGCCAAATTGCTAACAATACCCCCATCATCGCCCTGATCCAGCTTTTTGCGCGCAACCACCACCGGCACCAGGCTGGCGAGCATCAGGACCGTGAGACCAACACCCGCCCCCATACTCAGCGTGCTGGGCACCGCGGTGCCCCCCCAAAGGAAGCGCGCGAGGTCCCACATCGCAAAAATGATTCCAGCAAAAAGCATCAAGAAAAAGAATGCTCCCCTCTTCGCGCGCTCCGAAGCTGGATCCATCAAGCTAGCATAACTATTATCTGCCATAATTTATTTCCTCCTCATTTACTTGCTGGGCGTGGACACCCAAACAAAGGGTTCTTTCGCTCCCGGCGCATAGTTGTCATTTGGACCAACAACTTCCGGCTCAATTGCCGCAGGGTATGGCACATACGGCGTAGGCGACTTCATTTGCCATTCCAGGCCCTTACTACCCCATGGGTTTGCATCGGCCTTTGGCCCATAGCGCCAACTATAAGCAAAGTTGACCAGCGGAATAAGAAAACCGGCGCCCAGAAGGAAGGCCGAAATAGATATAAACATGTTAATTTGATGCAGGTAAGGCAGATATATGGCAATGCGTCTATTCATCCCATCGATACCCGCTATGAACATGGGGAAGAACGTGCAGTTGAAAAACACGAAGAACCACCAAGCGTGGAATTTCCCCCAAAACTCGTTGATCTTCCGACCAGTAACCTTGGGAAACCACCAATACAATGCACCAATCCACGTAAAGATAACAGCACCAAGTATGGTATAGTGAAAATGTGCAATTACCCAGTAGGTGTTATGCAACTGAAGGTCCGCTGGAACATCGGCATTAAATATGCCGGTCAGGCCACCAACCAAGAAGTTCATCATGGCCATAAGCACCATCAGTACAGCAGCATTAACCCTTAAGCGGCCACCCCATAACGTCCCAATGGCTGACAAATAAATAAACCCCGTAGGAATAGATACGGTTTCTGTTATTGTCATGAATATGGGCATGCGCGCATCACTCACCGCGGTGAAATAGTGATGAACGCCCAGCATTGCACCCAGCATGGACACACCAACAAGTCCGGCAATGGCCCAACCCCGGGCAAATAAGGGACGCTTAGCTGCGGCAGGAAGAATCTCCAACCATATGGCAAAAGCGGGCAGCGCAAAAACATAAACTTCCGGATGGAACAAAAACCAGAACTGATCCATATAGGCTAACGGATGCCCGGTCGGTCCGGTGTAAAAATGACTGCCGGCTATCATATCGGACAAGTCCATGAGTGCACCCGTATAGGTGGCTGGCGACTCTACGATAAGAATAGTGGCGGCGGCAAACAAACCCCAGACAAAAATCGGGACGCGGCCCAAGGTCATCCCTTTGGCGCGCATATACACCATGGTTCCGGCGATATTGATGGCGCCAAGCAGCGATGCCATAAGAAGCGTTGCGGCGCCCAGCACATAGAACACAATACCGCTACCGCTATTTTGTGCCAATGGTGGATAGCCCCACCACCCGGTCTGGAATCCACCGATCGTGGGACTCATGAATACGGCAAACGCTGCCGGGGGTAAAAGCCACCAGCTCAGTCCAAGAAGCTTCGGAAATACTACATTTCTCGTACCCAGCATCAAAGGAATAAGGTAGTAACCAACACCGCCGACGATGGCCGATGCCGCAACCGCCAACAACATCATCAAACCATGAATACCAAAGGTTTCATTATACTGGATCTCGGACAACCACCAACCCGTGGAATCCGGCGTCAGCAATTGAACACGAATAGCCATGGCGGCCATGCCGGCAAAAAAGAACGCCACTATATTGAAAACAACATAACGTACGGCTGTAGATTTCGAATCCGGGCCGAATCGAAAATAACGTTCTACGCCGGTGAATGATGGGGCTTCTTTCCCACCAAATGCCCGCCGTATCCATCCTTCCCATAAGCCGCTACCCATTAACCAGCAAATTAGACCGACTACATAACCCACTGTCGCAGGTAACGGATCGACGATTACGCTGCCCAACAATACCGCCGTAATCCATGCCGCGGCAAAATATCCGGTTAGACCCCAAAGCGCCGCGCGAAACAGTGGAAACAGCATGCTGATCGCGAACGGATCTTTGTTACCCTCCATATCGTCCAGTGGTTGCGCTTGTATTTCATTAGATGCCATTATTTACTCCTCATTCCAATTCAACATATTAGATGGCAAGTCTTCAGCGGGTTTAGAAGCTGTTATTCGCTACCCAGGTTTTGAAGTCTGCTGCTGTTACCACCTTAACCGGAGCCCGCATCAACGGATGTCCATTGCCACAAATCATGGTGCATTGCACACGTATCATGGGGTTCGTAGCGGTTGTTCCCAACACGGTAGGGGTAATAAACAGATGCCGAACTTCATTGGGGATTACGTCTTTTTTCTCGCCCCAGGCGGGCACCCAGAAATCGTGTATGACGTCTTTGGTCCGCAGGACAAAGTCTATGGTGCGGCCCTCGGGAACCACCAGTTCTGAAACGTCCGTTACACCCTGCTTGGGGTAAGAAAACGTCCACTTCCATTGTTGTGCGGTAACATCGATGACCAATGGGTTTTTCGCATCCAGTTGTATGCCCCAGAGTTGCTCCAAGCCCACCATGCCTGGATAAATCGTGTTGGCCAGGTTAATGGCTATAGCCAAAGCCAGCCAGGTCACTACGAACGGGGCCCAAGTCCGTTTCTGATAGACCGGCGCCTCGTTATCGGACATGGACGACGCGCGGAAGCGTACCGCGCTGTATACAATGGTACCGCCTACCAGCACATAAATTGCCACCGCCTGCCACATAAGGTAGGTAGTCGCATCCGCCGTGATGTGGGCTTGGATACTACCCAAAATCGGCCAGTTATCAACACCCCAGGCTATTAGAGTCTCGCCAATCGCAATGCCAATAATCCATACCACCACAAGACCACGGAAAGCTTTCCATAAGTTTTCTTTTGCTGCGTTCATATGCCCTCCCTATATTAGCTTCCCTGAGCAGGTAGAATGTCGATATTGCCATGCATCCCATTCATGAAGTGTTGACCTGTTTGCAGGAAACAACCCCATTCCCATTTGCCGGGCTTGTTCGGCACCACAAAGCTGAAGGTGTACTTCTGACCGCCGTTGAGGCTAACGGAAAACGCTGGTATTGGCGCCGTCTGTCCTCCACTGGTTATGGGTACACCGTCAAAGAAGTTGTCTTTCCATCCGACAGCTAAGGCCTGTGATTTTGGAAAACCATTATCCCGGGAAACCAATGTTCTACCTATTGAAAATTGATGCGCAATCGCTGGTGCTGACTGTGATCGATTATCAATCGTTAAGGACACTTTTTCCCCAACATGCCACATCATATAATCTGGTTTGTAATAATAGTTGAATTCATCAATTGTGTAGTGATGCACCCCATTAATTACTTGTCCAGACGGACTAGGCAGTGCCACTGTTTTTTCCCACTCCAGGGCGCCTATAACTACTGCCGCGCATATTACGGTGGAGATAAGCACCGTAGCCGCACCTTTTCTTGCTGCCATACCTCTATACCTCCTTTAAGAAGCACACACTACTAGACTATGTACACACGTGGCAGACCAAGGTTCTTATAAATTTCAGCCTGCCACGTAAAACGCTCTTTGCGCCGTTACAACGATGATAGATAAGCCGCTACATCCTTCATCTGCGCTACGGTTATGTTTTTTACAATCTGGTTCATCAGACTATTTACCCGTGTACCATTATGGAAGTAGGTCAACTGCTGAACCATATAGCCGTACCGCTGACCCGCCAGGCGAGGGAAGGCCCCTGCGCCCTGGCCATCGGAACCGTGGCATTCCATACAAGCCGGAATTTGTTCATTAGTAATGCCCTGGTTAAATATAACCTTTCCTTCCTTTATACCGGCGTGCTTGACCCCACTGCTTTGCATCGGTGGTTTCTGGGAAGCAAAGTAACTGGCCAATTCTTTTATGTTGGCGGCATCCAGAGATTGCGCCACCGGCCACATGTAAATCTCACCATTCTGATCTGCACGAGACCGATCTTTAAACGCTTTCAACTGCGTTTCCAAATATCCCTTATGCTGTCCAGCCAGCTTAGGCACAATCGGATAGATCGTGTTATTTCCAGTCATGCCATGGCAAATCATACAATCGCTGGAAATACGGTATGGGGCTGGCCCTCCCGTTCCGCCAGCAGCGCTCGCCTGTCCGGCTACCGCCAGAAGTGCGCCCGATATAAGCAGCGCTGCTGATTTATTCACCGTTCTTTTTTGTTTGCTCATGCCATTGTGCTCTTTATTTGAGAACCTGGGGTTGTTCACATGTGTCGTCATGTCTTCTCTCCTAGTACGCTATCCAGGCCAGTAGTTCAAGGGTGTTATAACTGGATGCCCCGTATCTCGATGCAGATGACGACGGCGCACCAACGCCCCTGAATTTGTTGTATACGACGTATCGCAGGGAGAAGCGCGTATTCCACCACGGCAGATAGGAGGCTTCTATCCATTCATCGCTTGTATCGGGAGACCCAGTGTATGAGTAATTGGCGTTATAACTAGGCGCATTCGGATTGGCGCCATATAGAATTCTATTGGCAGATCCCCATACGTTCCGATATCCTCCTTGGAGTGCATAACGATCGTGATACCAGTAGGTCGCATTCAGGTTGAATGAATTCAAATTACCTGAGGACAAGCTCGAAGAAGTGTTACCTGCACCAAAATGCTGTTGCTCGTTGATCCATGACGCACGAACCGTCAGGTTATTATTGTCATTGATGTTGAGCCACTGGAGCTGGGTATCCAAATCATAATCATCTAATGTATCAATGGGGCCGCCCGACTTGTATAGGATGTTATCCACGCTGTTATCATACACGCTAGACCACATGCCATAAGCGCCGACCTCCCAGTTCCAGTTGCCCCAATCGTGTTGATAGGCAAGACGGACATAGGGTGCCGCTCCGGACAGCCTACCGCTTGGTCCACCATTAAAATTGGCGAAACCACCAACAGGATTGGCCTGGGTTCCTTGCGCATTCGTGTATACATCCGCATCTGCGTACAGCCAGTTAGCCTTGTTTGGTCCGAAAATATCCGCCGCATAGGCACCAAGACCGGCTAGTGGATAACCCGCACCGGCTGAGTTTACGATGAACGGCTGAGGTACGTGGGTCGAAGCTGAATAGTCTGACATAAAAAATGGTGCCTGCCAGTCCGGGGTAGTATTCCACAGGTCCATGGCAGTAGGTGTGTTGTTTACGTCCACACCCGTGACCAAAAGATTATTCGTGCCAAACTTCCACGGGTGGGTCCAAACAATGCTGGAATCATCAAAATTAAATCCACCATTACCGCTAACACTACCCCCACCAGAATATGTTATGTGTAGAAAGGAGCCGATATGCGGGGTGACCTCACCGGCATAGAACAAGCTCACCTGTTGTGGAAACTGAACATTATTATTTGGCGACGCCCCCGGATTGCCGCTGGTACCAAACACTGCCTGCCCACCCGCGACATTGGTCGCTGAGGCTTGCAGAAAGATAGAAAATTGTGACACCCGGGAGATGAGCACACCGACGCTGTTTCCGAATTTTGCTTGAAGCTTCTGTTGTCTTTGAAGATTTGTGGTGGTGAAGCCGAGCAATTTAAACATTCTGCCCATTGGCGTCAATTGCGGGTAGGAGGTGTGACAGGCCGCGCACGACCAACCCGTCTGTCGCGCAAACGAAGGCAGTGCCCAGGCACTTGAGGACAACGCCATACCCCCCACTGCTGCTAATGCTACTATTAATTTTTTCTTCTTAAAACCCATGGACCTTGAAATCATATAACCCCTCCATAGCGGTATGCGCCTTCAGACATATTAGATAAACAACATACGTTCATACACCAGGTCTTTCGTGCCAGGCTGGTAACACAAACAGCTTCACAACCCTCACACTTTAAATAAAAAACTGCAGCGGACGCGGAGTCATGGCGTAAGCTCATGGAACCTTCTCCGTCGGCCACTGTCTCATTTCTAATCGGCGGGGTGTGGTACTATCAACACCCTCATGCACTATTTAGTACAAACCGTAACACTTTGCAACCTCTTTTTCTGTTCACCATAAAATACACGCTCGACTCATCCCTGTGGTTCACCCTAAACGAGCCACCGTCTCCCTCCATAAAAATATCTGTAATATCAATGTTATACGCGCTATCTTTGCAGTCACTGGTGGCAAAAAACGTAGAAATAACAACAATCTATATAAGAAAAATATTATGTTGTAAATCACTTAATGTAACACCTACCGTTCACTTAATAATGGTTCCCGCCTCCATGTTTCAAAGAAGAAACGTAGCATCACGACTCCCGCCAAAAGCCTTTCAGCTTGCTAACCTGGTAGATTCCATGGTTCTAATATTCCGGGGCCGCGAAAAATCCACTTTCAAAAACCCGTGAGGTAATCGGAATCTTGTGGATATTCCCGATTGTATATAATGAATCGAGGGAGTTTTGTGACACACAATATTCAGAGTTATACGCTCGGGTATCGGGCCGCGACCGTCAAGATGGCCCTCGTATAAGGGCAGACGCTGCGGGATGTGGATGGCAGATGCGCATTGTCAGGACAGCGCATCAGAGCATGGCTGGGGGGGGGAAGCGGACATGCATCCCATTATTTCTTTCGGCCCGGATTCAGCCAGCCAATTCCGGCTTTAGCACTGCTCCCAGGGTAATCCATCGAAACGCCAACCATTCAGACTGCTTCGGCAATGCTGATCACCACCCAAGCAAGCCTGATAAGAAGGCTCTCTGAGCTGAATGCGTTTACATCACCCAACCTGCAAAATACCGACAGCCAGCATGATCCATGCAGAAATAAGTGACAGCCCGCCAATTGGTGTGACGGCTCCGAGCCAACCTTTGCCGGTAATTGCCAGGAGATACAGACTACCCGAAAACAACACTGTTCCTGCCAGCATAAAACCGCCTGACCACTGCATGAGGCTGGATTCCGGCAGTTGCAGTGCCAGCAATCCTACCAGCATCAGCCCCAGGGCGTGGTACAGGTGGTAGTGACTACCGGTGTGGTAAACGCTCATCATTTTTGGCGACAAACGATCCTTCAACGCGTGCGCTCCGATGGCCCCAAATGCTACGGCAGTCCCCGCATTCGCTGCGCCAAGTGCAAGGAACAACTTATCCATCTGCGACATCATGCATTTCTCCGCTAGAACATGGCTTCGACTCGCTACCAGTGCTAAAAACCGCCCTAATTACCACTCGGCTGTTGCAGAATAGAAAGATTTCGAGAATTTATAAGGGCTGGTGTGGCAGTGCTGAAAGGAGACATATGTTGACCTATAAGCTGCACTGAATACCATCCATTCCCCTGGTAGGATAGCACCTTGAATTTAAGCATAGCCATTGATAACGCAGCCGTATAGGTCTTTCCCACCGCGAGTACCCGCCCCGCATCCTTCTCGGCGCATCCAGACAAAGTCATAGTCGCCATCATCAATACCACCAGCATCAAATATTGCCTGCGCATGTTCCCACCTCCATTGGTTGCCACTGCGTGGCAGGTGAAAAATCCTCCTCCTACTTGTCGTAGCGAGAAGCGGATAAATTGTAGCACACATATGGCGAGCACATGCTTACTCAAAAATTGACCAACACGCGCCCCTGCCAGATTTGCATTAATAGTTATATAGCCATCTCGTGCAAGTCTAGGTGCGCAATGCGCAGGAATTATTTCACGTCATCCGTTGCCATTGCTTGGCGAATGCGCGACGGTAAACCCTGCCATCATCATCGATTTGGAAAAGGTAAAGCCAACCATTATCCACCAGTTCTCGGACGAGAGCGTGGCGGGAAATGACACTCTCCATCTCCGCCTGCGGGGCCTCAATCAACACGTTGAGACGGACCGGTTCATGGACCCAACGATTACCGTCGTGCAGAGACTGCAAGGCAAAGCCGACACGCAAGTCCCCTCCATTCCCCTCAAGAACACCGATAGATCCCCCAACGACATTATGTAGCACTTTATTGCCACTACCGAAACGCAAAGTGTCTACCATAGATCCGTAGTATTGCATATTGATCCAGTTTGCCACCACCATGGGTGCGCTCATAATCAATTCCAATGTGGAGAAGCCCGTATCTTTTTGCCAGTCATAATCATGCAAAAAAGCCCTACCCTCCAAATCAACCCCCCTTGTCCTCTGGCGGGGTGCCGCAATAAAGGCGGCGTTGCCCGCTAGTGCCCATTCGGGTCTGACCTCAGCCCAGTCCCGAGTGCGTCGCCGCATATCGCGCGTGACCACTTCAGACGCTTGAGAGGCCGTACCCAGCAGGGTGGCGCGCTCCATCCGTGTAAGTTCACCCGCATCGGCCAGCCATTGGCGGAGTTGCGCCAGATCTTTGGCGTGTGTTGCCGGCAGATCGTCCGTATCGAAGAGCATCACTTCATCTGTTGTGGTGTCATGCAATCCGGCGATGAAATAGGTGTCTTCCGGAATTTTAAGCCCTTTCTCCTCAAGACCCCGGCGGGTCGCCGGATCGTTTAGCAAGCTTACCGCAATCCTGGCACTGGCTTCTCCCGTCTGCCCGGCGCAAGCGCCGCAATCGAGTCCAGTCCCCTGCGGATTATTGACCGTAGTGCTGCCATGGCCAGCCAACAAGATCAGGCGTGCGAACGTCTGCGTCAGGCCCATGTTTTTAAGGATGAATTCCCCGATCCCCGCCCGCTCAGTTTCTGGTATTCCGGTACTTTTTGTACTGGATTTACCGTTACCGCTAGCGATCAAGCGTGGACGCAGTCGCTGTTTCGTCTCGATATTAAGGCCCCTTTCGTCCGGATGGGGTACGGTGCGGGTCCAACCCATGCTGTCACCGAAAAGCTTCGGGGCATATATCAATCCAGTGGCTTCCACAAAGGTGAAAGTCGACACGGCTGATGTTTTGAAACTCTTCCAGGCGGTGGCTACCCGTAGACGTAATTGCCTTTTTGCGACATGCCGTTGCGTTTCATCCGCGCTCGCATGGCTCAGATCCTCGCATACCCGATAAGGCGGATTGAAAATGACGGGGAGATGCCCTTTAGGCGTATTCGCGCCGAATGGAACGTATTCCATGAGTACGCCAAAGAAGCCCGCGAATCCCAAGGTTTGGATGCCTGGCGCCACTGTTTCCAGCGCCCGGCGGATGATTTCGGAGCGCACGTCTATGCAAAACGCAGCCTGCGCCACGGGTCGTTCAGTGCCTGCATTGCTTGACTTCGATGCATTTAGTGATTTGATTAATGAACGCTGATAACCGATCTCCAGCGCGCTCTGCAAAATGGCATCAACGTGCTCCGAAGGTTGTTCTATCGCCCTATTTTGTTGGGTGCGCAACATCAGGCGCCATTGCTTCCGTACGGCGGTATCGACACAGGTGGTGTGAAGAATGGCATCCCAACACACGCGGATGGCGAGGAGATCACGCAAGGATTGATTGGTCTCACCCTTCAATTCGGCCTGCCAACGCAAATATCTAGCCCAACCCGCCCAGCCTCCGATACTCAGGAGTGCTGCAAAGAGATAATCATCGGTCAGATCAAACGGGACGGAGAGTTCCTTCAGCGCCCAGGCAATAGCCGTTTCTGCGGCTGCCGGGAGTGCGGCGGCCGCATCTCCAATTCCGCGCAAGCCGATCATGCGCGGGCTCTTGTCGAAATGCATGAACTTTAACCAGCCCTGATACATCGGGCCATCGCGCCACGGCATGCTCCATGTGGCCTGCCCCTCGTCAAAGTACGCCGCGCAATATTGGCTAATCCTTTCCACAACGAAGCCCGGCCAATCCCGACGATCATCGGCAAACATGGCATCCGCGAAGACTGGAAAGGGCACATTTCGGCTTGCCGATCGTTGTTTCATCGCCTGTTTGAGCTGGGTCACTCCCCAAATACTGTGCATCTCCTTCAGTGCTTCGTCCAAATCCTCTTGGGCAATCCGTCCGTTGGCGATCTGTTCTTCATAATAGGACCGCGGCATAGTCAGCCCCTCACCGGTGATCTTGCGAAGCGTCTGATCCGCTTGCCAGAACGGTTGGTCGCGCAAGCCAAAGTATGGATTTACCGCAACAAAGTGCTTGAGTGGCCAGAGGGGAGCAATTCTCTGGCATGCGCCTTCAATGTTCGCTTTGATGTCCTGATACGGGTTTGATGTCGCTGCTGCTTTCATGTCTACTCCTCCGGAAACTGAACTTGTGGATTTGCCGCATCCAGTGTTTTTCCTATCTTCGAGGTGTGAAGAAAGGCCATCTGACTAAAAACAAGATCAACATACAGTCCATTGTATAGGTCCACATACACGGCCTGCCAAAAAGGCGACTTCTGCAACCGGGGCAACAGTTGCTGAATGTGCAACAAGGAAAGAAAAGCCACGACGATAAGTGCCAGTAACCAGATTGGAATATGATCAGCCTGTAGGGTATCACTGGAAATGCTGCTTCCCAGCAAGTCGCTGGACAGATCATGCAGCCCAAAATAGGCTGAACAAACCATGATGCTTAACAGAGCCACTCGGGAAAGCAAGGTGCCGGCTCCGACTCCAGATCTATTGAGGGCTTGCAGCAGGAGCTGGCCCATCGCAATGGCGACGATGGCGCCGATCGTCAGCAAAGTGGGTTGCTTTTGCAAATCGATGCCAAATGCCATGGCAACGCCAAAGGTGACCAGCCCTGATATAAGAATTGCCACTTCCGCGCGTCCGAGCGTTTGCTTTGTATTGAGCTTCTGGATCATCGGCCCACGGAAATTGTCTACCACGCTTCCGGAAGACAGGAACGCATGCGCCTTATAGACGGAGTGAGCGACAATATGGAGTACGGCGATACTGTACAAACCCAAACCACATTCCATCAACATAAAACCCAGTTGCGCAGAAGTGGAATACGCCAGTGATTCTTTGATATTGGTTTCCGTCATCATCATGAGAGATGACACGGTTGCAGATAAAAGCCCCGCAATGATGAGTACGGTCCAGGCCCAACTTACGTGGATGACCATGGGACTGACCCGCAAGAGCAGGAATGCCCCGGTATAAATGAGTCCCGCATGTAATAGCGCCGAAACCTGCGTGGGGGCCTCCATAACCTGAACAAGCCAACCTTGCAGAGGGAATGTCCCGCTCTTTAAAATAGCACAGAGCACAATCAGGCCTGTTGCGATCTGCAAGCTGGCCGGAAGACTTCCGTGCCACGCGTGCATCCACTGTGCGATTCCTGAAAACTCTGCCCTTCCGGTGGTCCGTGCTATCAGCAGAAAAGCAGTGAAAAGGCTCACATCGGCGACACGCGAAAACAAATATTTTTTGCGTGCGGCTATCACGGCGAGTGGACGTTCGCGATAGAATATCAATAACTGATGTAAAAATAGACTGGCGGCGATAAATGAAATCCAGAAGCCCCAGATATTATCTGTCACAATCAACACTAGAAATGCGCCGACCGTCAAACTCAGCCACCGGTGGAACTGTCCCTCATGAGCGTCCCCTACCATATACGTGGCGGAGTATCGAGAGACGATCATTCCCATGAAGGAGACCAACGTGAACATGACGAGTGTCAATGGATTAACCAGAGTTCGGATGGCAAATGAGCCTAATTCCCAGGGCAGAGGCATCGACAGATAGGCCTGTGAATGCTGTGCCATCGTCACATACATTACTGTGGCAGAAATGCTACAAAATAGCGCAAACCAATTGGCACCGTCGCTCAGCGATTTGACCCAGCGCGCATGATGGTCCGCGCGGATTCCGACCAGTAAACCCACCAATAGCAATGGCCATGGTGCAAGCAACATAAGAGAGGATGCAATATTCGCAATCATACGCAGCTCCTGCGTGAAGTCTGAAATGTAACCCGGTGACCGCTTGCTACAGTCTTGCGAAGTGAACAGTAACCTCTTTATTAATAAATAATAAGTTACGATTTCTAAGATTAATGTTTTACTTATCTAAATGGGTTGGCCTATGCATGAAACTGTGGACAAATCCAGTTTTTCTTGAGGCAGACGGTGAGCGCAGTGATGCGCATCCCACTTGAGAGGTTGAGAGGCGCGCCGACAGACACACCCAAGCACATTTAGTTATTGTTAAACATAACAGTAACAATATTTAACTTTTATTAAAACTGAGCCTCCCCCACACTCTTCTCCAGTCATCGTCCCTCTGTGCGCGCCGACAGACCCGATGGAGAGCGTTTTCCCCATGTGATATCGGGTGCGAGCCATGAGGTCTCGTGATACACGCTAAAGAGTGCTCCAGATGATGCCTGTCTTGAATGGAGCAACGGGAGGTTTTATGTCGCTTTTCAGGAAGTTGGTAAGACCCGCAGCAGATTTGAGGCTTTCGGCTTTCGAACTTGCCCAGGACATTGATGCCATTTCATCA
>JAAOMR010000475.1 GCA_018853935.1 Acidithiobacillus ferrivorans | reverse complement strand
ATCCTGGAGGAAGTATGAAATCGACAACGGATAACCGTTATATCCTGCACCCTGTCTGGGACCCGCTGCTGCGGGCACTGCATTGGTGGATGGCGCTTGCCATGATGGCGCAATTCACCTCAGGCGCGACCCTCCTGGCCCTGGGTAATGACATGTCCGACGCCCTGATGGGGAAGATCGACATCATCCATTATGTCGGCGGCTATGCTTTCGCCGCCGGGCTGGTGGTGCGCATCATCTGGCTCTTTGTCGGCCCGCCGACGGCGCGCTGGCGCGACCTCCTGCCCCTGACGTCAGCCCAGCGCCGCATCTGGCGGGAAACCCTCTCCTGTTATCTGAGCGGCT
>JAAOMR010000474.1 GCA_018853935.1 Acidithiobacillus ferrivorans | reverse complement strand
AAAGTGATGCTCCCCCAGAGCAATTGGATCATCTGGTAGATCTGGCTAAACGTAATAGCACGGTATTCCAGACGATGTCCCTTGCTGTTTCCGTCGAAGGCGACTGGACGGTCGAGTCATGACCGCTGGAATCATACGCTGGACGAACAAACAGCAATTTCTTCAAGTCAGGAGATTGGGTGACACCGGCCTACGTACCGTTTAACAGGGTCAGTCGCATGGCCTTTACGTCAAGTTTATTCAAGGCTG
>JAAOMR010000473.1 GCA_018853935.1 Acidithiobacillus ferrivorans | reverse complement strand
TTCACATGCATGCCGCCACTTTATCAGCGTTCATAGGCATGTCAATAAAAGAGCCTAAGTGATAAAACGTGCCACCACAGAAGTTTTAGAAAATAGGCGCTGAAACCCCTATGAATGCTGGGGCAGCATTACGAAATCGGCGATTTTTGCCGATGAACTGTCGAACTCGGGCGCTCCGGGTCAGATACACCCCGTCGTTCGACAGGCCCCGGATCTCAGCCTGGAGTTGGTGCCCATGCACTGGGGATTTTTACCGGGCTGGAGTACCCGTACCCACATCCGGCCGATCAATGCGCGGGCCGAAACGGTGGCTACCCAGCCGCTGTTTCGTGAAGCCTTTCGCGCAAGGCGGGCACTGGTGCCGGCAGACTGGTATTTTGAGTGGCCATTTGTCCCCGAAGACCCTTCTGAAAAGTATCCCATGCTCATCCGGGCGCAAGATCATCATATTCTGGCGC
Source organism: Acidithiobacillus ferrivorans (assembly GCA_018853935.1). GTDB lineage: Bacteria > Pseudomonadota > Gammaproteobacteria > Acidithiobacillales > Acidithiobacillaceae > Acidithiobacillus > Acidithiobacillus ferrivorans. The sequence continues at coordinate 251 of JAAOMR010000473.1, read as the reverse complement.
TTGCCGGGATATGGGACCAGCACACCACCGCAGAAGGTCAGACCGAGGATACCTTCGCCATCATTACTGTCCCCGCCCTACCTGCCTTGCAGCACATCCATGAGCGTATGCCTTTGGTACTGGATCGCAACCATTGGCCGCTCTGGTGGCATCCTCATGCGCGGCGGACACACCTGGAGCCCTGTTTTCAGCCTGCAGACTTTTCCTGGGAAAGCTTTCCGGTCTCTCCGCGGGTGAACAGCACCCGTTAC
>JAAOMR010000472.1 GCA_018853935.1 Acidithiobacillus ferrivorans | reverse complement strand
CCCCCTGCCGGCCGCAGAACTGCCGGAAGTCTTGCGCGCATCGCCAGAATTTCCGGCTTATCCCGAACAGCCACAACCCCAACTTGCAGAAAGGAGTGCCGTCATGCCGGATTACCAGATACGGGAAATCATCGATCCCGAAACGCAGCAAGTGTCATACCAGACAGAATTGAATCAGGTATCCCAAAATCTTCGTGGCGGATCGCGGATATGGGGCATGGATGCCGAAAATGATACGTTGCCCCTGCGCGCCTTTGATTCGCCGGAAGCGGCGCAGGCGCAACTTGACGCATTACAGGACATGGAACCACTCCGCGAAGCCCTGCGAAATTTAGAACCGGTCACGGTCGCTGGTGTACCTTACGATCCGGTCAGGGATGCCGATGGCAATGTTTACAGTTTTCTGGCGCGCAATGGCATGGATAGAACGGATCTGCCCTGGATTTCCACCTGGGAGTTGCAACAATATGCCCATACCGGAAC
>JAAOMR010000471.1 GCA_018853935.1 Acidithiobacillus ferrivorans | reverse complement strand
ACAAGTCATCGCAACAGCCCGACAATCTCACCGATACGCTTTCACCAGCCAGCCTCAATGAAGATTTCTGGAGCCGCTGGCTACGCAATGACCCAGCTACCCGGCCAAAACTCGATGATTGACCATCACGCACTCCTATCCGTTGCGCGGACCCGCCTGTTGCGGCCAAGATTTTCCTCATGAAAACCTTGACCGGCAAAGATGACGCTCGCATCTTGCGCTGCCTGCATAGCGGTCCCAAGACCTGCAAGGAAGTCGCAGACGCCCTCGGCCTATCTTATCCGCGCACCACGCAACTTCTGGAAGCCCTGGCGCGAAAACAGGTGATCCACTCCCCCCGCTGCGCCCTCAGTGCCCAGGGCCGCACCGTCAACCTCTGGGCATTGCGCCCATCAGAGACAGACTCCGCATGAGAGCCCGTCTTCGGCATCATCAAATCGGTGATGGG
>JAAOMR010000470.1 GCA_018853935.1 Acidithiobacillus ferrivorans | reverse complement strand
AAACCAGAGCGTGTCCGTACAGACATGCCGATACTTCAAGTCTACTGGCAAGCCCCGTGTCATCCACCAGACGAACAGATAAATACCCGTCAGCAGCAGGAGCACCCCCATCCACGATACCCCCGGAAACAGCACCCCGGCACCGGCCAATGGCGACAGCCAGTCAAAGAGTCCCAGAGGCGGCAAGGCGTCCGCCACAAGCACCGCCAGAACCCGCCATGGCCGGTCGGCAAAGGCCCATCCCGCCGCCAGCAGCACCGAACTGGCGATCCACAGGGCAACACCCATAGGTACATGCCCCGGTCCGAAAAACGATGCCGACCCTTCTATAAGGCCGTGACTACCAGCCAGATAGTAGGCCAGGGCGACCCCGTACCGGTCCCGTTTGGTTTCGCCGCCCATCACCACCAGCGGAATGAGGATCAGGGAAAGAACTGGTCCCCAATGACCGTACTGCCAGGACACCCCCAGCAGTGCGGCGAAGATCGCCCGCACCACGAACGAGGCTTTGATCTTGCGCTTCACAGGGCTTTCGGATTGACCGGAGTACATGTGAGTTTTCCATTGGTGAAAAATAACGGCTTACCTTGCGCCCGGCATATCTCAGCGGTATGCACGGCCTGTGCGTAGCCGGTACTGTCCGCCCACCACCAGCCACCGCCCACCAGAAGGGCCAGAAACAGCAACACGTAGAATAAATGGTGATCCTTGAGCTTCTGGACGGCCCAGAGCGCCAAATGATTCGTGGCATTTTCATGAATCGCTACAGACTTCGCCACTGAGCCATTGATCGCGTTCAGTGATTTCATGGTCTCGTCATGCACGAA
>JAAOMR010000047.1 GCA_018853935.1 Acidithiobacillus ferrivorans | reverse complement strand
AAGGGATGGCGTGGCAAGCAGATGGCGTGGTGGTCATTTATGAGTCTATGGGTGGTCACCTTCTGCTTTCTTGGCGTCAACCTCTTCCTTTCCGGGTTGCATTCCTATGGCAAGCTGTAACTAAACTAATATACCATCGGTGCTCTGAACTTCGTGCCAGGCGAAGGCGGAGGGCGGAAGTATTTCTGTTGTGGAGGTGTGGCATGCGCTTTTTAAATGCCACACGAATTAACAGAATATAATTCTTGGTATTAAAGGGTCTTAAATGAAGCAGCTGATCATACTTGTTACTACGTTAAACATGGAAAATCTGGTCGCCATTACGGATATCTTTGATGGCGCCAGAGCTGCCTCTGATGATTATCATGTTGAAATAATACTGACTGGAGAATCTGGGATTATTGCAACATTACAGGCTGCGGAAAATGGTCTGGATGTAAAATTGATGTACTCGATATATGAATCTATGAGGACTGCAAAATCATCCGGTGTAAAGATTAATATTTGTGAGAGGTCTATCGAGTGGTGCAATTTAAATAATAACAAACTTATTCCTGAGATAGATAGCATAGTAAGCAGCCAGTATATTATGGAACGATCTACGCCTGATACCTATGTTGTTTATCTGTGAATGTAATGTATAGTTTAATTATATGGTTCTGCGTCTGATATCTAAAAATATAACGCTAAATTGTTACGATTATTGCAATTTCGGTAGTAGGGCCAAAAGTTGTTTTTGGCTTACAAACCCAGTTATCAGACCCAGCTTCCCTTTTTGGGGTAGATAGATGATGTCTGGCAGTTCATTGATATTTATCTCTTGTAAAAATTTATTATTTACTTCTATTTTTTTAATTGCCGTGATCGTTTTCTGAGGCGCGGCTCCGATTGAGTCTGTCGCCTGTGGTAGGTTGGCAGGTTTGCCGGTGGTCATGCTGTTACCAATTTCCTGCTCGGCATGTTGTAATGCTGCTATGGGATTGTTTGCCTGCAATATGGCAGCAGCCTCCGGCATGCTGCTAGGTTTTATTATGGCAACGGGAACATAACGAACCGTTAATTTACCTTCACGAATAAGAGGTGCTTCAGTAACATATATCAGGTGGCAATATGGACAATTTGTATCGGTGAAATCGTATATTATTGGCCCATGGTGACCTTCCTGAATAAACGCCAGACGTTTCCCCATCAGGTTCCAAAGGTTACTCGCAGTCATTTTGTTGGGAGTGCTAGTGTTCTGTGCGGCGGCCGCTGTTGTCGTGCTGCTTGGTGGCGTGGATGCGGGCGGCGCTTTTTTTGCGCACGCACCGATAAGTGCCGCAGCAATAAACATCAAAAAAAACCGAACTATTAAACCTATTGAAATATTTGCCATTTGTCTGCCTGTATGTTTTTCGTCAATACACTGCTTACAACTTCTCGCGGATTAAGAAATGGTATCCTCATCCTAATCGTGAGCGCTCGATGCTGGCCTGTGGGCGTGGATTGTTTTCCTATTGTTATCAGGTTACGGGGTATACTTTCACGGCCTTGTGTCCGCAAAAAGAAGTTGCACCTATGCATCTGAAGCTTGAGGACGTAGCCCGTACTGCAGTATGCGTCTCTTTCTTGACACAGGCGGAAGAAAATAAGACGACGCCGATCATGATGGAAATACGAACACATGTGGAATATTTCAACGATACTAACAGCATAATTATGGTCCTTTGTTCAATGCGTAGCTTTCATGCTAACGTCATGAGGTCGACGTATCCTAGCTGGTCGGCGCCAAGTATTTGGTAAAAAGCTAACGCTCCTAAAAATGTGCATAGTGAAGCTGGCCAAAAATGAGTCCATGATGCTTGACGGAGCCCTTATGTCGCATGCCGAAGCCGTTATACGGTTCTTTCAGAATACTGCCTCAGATTATAGCGCCGGGCAAGCGGTTGGCCTCCCGAGTTTGGGGAGCGGCATGCAAGATTATACAGTTCTGGTGCTGCGTCCGGCTATGGCCCGCCGGGAAGCGCATTGGTCATTCGTCTTTGGGGTTGCCAAGCGATACGCCGAAGCCACCTCTTTGGCCGGGGCTCTTCTCTAACAAACGACATTTTCCTTTCACTGCCCATGGCTTCGGCGGACCTGGCCCCGCTGGCCAGTGTAACGGCATCGTTCGATCGGGCTGGCTTGGTCTTTGGTGGCGATACTTGCTGCAATCTGTCTGGCGGCATTCGCAGCGGATGCCAATAGCCTTGGCAACGCCTTTTCCTAGGATCCACCAGGTTACCCTATGTTGCACAGCCTCAAAAATTGAGCGCAGGACTCTAGCTGAGCAGTTCACTTGAAATATAACAAGATCTCACTTATACATACGCAATGTGACTAGATTGCGTGCCGATAGGTGGGCGTCGCAGTGCTGGGCGTCCATCACGCTGTTCCAGCGAGACGCAAAGCGGGGGCCAGACTGTTGTAGTTACAGCAGACTGCTGGAAAGTGTCGTTGGTATGGCTTGTCAAGCCCAGGTAGAGGATGTTTCATGCCGGCCCGGAACTGGTATTTGTCCTTTGCGGGGCAAAGCAGATGGAAGCTATTATTCTCAACCAGGGTGAAGATCTTGTCTTGAAACGATATTCTGGAAATTTTTATTGGTCTTGGTATAAAGCTTGGTGCTGAAGCAATAAGGAAAGTAAGAGATGCGTTACAAGTATGACCAAAACGGATGACCTGTAGCACTGGCGTGGGGTCTCGCTTTAGGTACTGCTGATGCACGCGCCCACTCTTTTGAACCCGGCGCTTTTCATTACGCTGAATTTGTTGGTCATGATGGCAGGTTGTTAAAAGTATTATAGGTAACCATATAATCACCACAGGCTAAGGAAAATAAAATGGTAAAAATAGCTAAAGTAACTATAGCATTTGTTGTTGTACAAATGCTCTTCGGGTGTGCACTATCTGGCGATAGAGGACAGGCAAGCTCTTACGAAGGAATCGCATCTCAGCAGGATATCCAAAAAATTTCTCTCATACCACCAAAACAATTATCGAGAGATGTAAAGCGTCCCAGTAAAATACCGGATCAGCAATACCAAATAGCTAATACGCCAAAAAATGAAGCACCGAATTTAGATGATAAACTGTCTGCTGAAACAGTGAGATTCCGTGAACATATAAAAATTGGCGATCAGTCCCAATGTGGTATGGTTGTGAATATAAGAGAGTCAATCGCCAAGGTGCAGATGACTGATGGAGAAAAATGGATGAAAATATCTGATTTATATCCTGCCAATTCTGGGCGCGCATGTCGGTTTAGTATCGACGGTAGATAATCTGGGGGGGGCGCTCAAAAAACCATGGTGTAATGAATGGGTGCAGTTACAGATTATTTGCAGTTTCATCGCCCCCGCTTGCGAGGGTTGATCGAAGTGGGTATCGTAATTTGTTTTGTGCAAGAAGTTCATCAGCGCTTATGCTCACCGTATGGGTTCGCGCTGTTTTTTTTGTCGCCGCATTATGGACGGTACTGGTGGCGGCACGGGTGGTCACAGTCCAATTCCCGCCTCGGCACCGCGAAGTTTCACCATTTTGGCGTAAGGGGGGTTGCGGCAGGTGAGTGAGGGCAGCCTTGGGCAAATGAGCGCGGTCCGCAAGGAGGGAGAGATTGACATTTGCAAATATAGTATTATAAGTACCAAGGGGTGAATTGTGTGTTGCATATTAGCGTGTGGTGATGTGCTGATTTTCTCAAGACATAGAAGCCGTAGTACAACTTGAGCGCATAGGTCTAGCACTTCATTCCACGCGTTGGCTATTTTAATTGCCAGAAAATATCGCCTGAGAATGCGGCAGTGTCGTTACCAAATTGTCCTACCGTGCGCAGCATTAGCCGAGACATACGAATGGTGGATGCATAATTATATAGTGGAGGTGTCAACATGAAGAGATCGTCTGTGAATATGCTTGCATGGATTAAAGGCCTTATGGCACATCAGGCAATCGCTACGACGGCAATATTGGCGGTGTTGTCAATGTATGCTGTTGGATTTTATATGGCGGGAGAAAAGTATGATTTTTCTACCACATGGTTCTTGTATATAAATCCTATTATATTATTGGCTGCAATGGCAGTTATGGGGCAATATCTTTATCAGTATGATAGTCATTTTGCTAATGGACGACCGCGTATCGCATGGCCTCAGTGGAAAATGTGGTCATTTGTCGCCGGGCTCCTTCTGGCAATCATTCTCTGGAATTCGCCAATGAACTTTTTGGTTCACCGGTCGATGACAATTTACACCATAAAGTTAATGGGTGAATTCGAGTTGGCAGCGCCACTTTTGGTGCTTGGTATACCCGACAATGTGACCATTAATAACAAGCGCTATTTATATGGATTGCTTAGGTTCGCGCACAATCCGGCGGTGAGTAGCCTCGCTTTATTGTCACTATTGGTTTTGTGGAGCATGTCCAGCCAGATGTATCTTGGGTTAAAATACAGTGTTATATTCACGTTGTTACCAGGGGTGTATCTTGCTCTAGGGATTATTCTGTGGATGCAATCTCTTAAGGTGTTTCCGTCCTTGCCAAATCTTCGAAACCACTTGCAAAAAGCGGGCTACGTATTTGTAACCGAGGTGATTATGATGGGGATGGGCGGAATGTGGTTTTGGAGTTCCACAAGCACTAATCCTATGGGGTCATCACATATACTTTGGGGGATAACCCCGCTATCAGATCAACGCTTTGCCGGGATAGCAATGATGGCGCTATCATTGCCGACAATGTGTCTCGTAAGTTGGCACTTTTGGCGGTGGATAGAGGATATTTTACATGACCCAGAAACGCTCCTTTTTGTTGATAGTGAAGACTAATGTATCGACCAAAAGTCAATAAATGAGCCGTATGAAAGTCAGGGGTCGTACGGACTTCCGGGGTCGGGGGTGCAGCTAACGGCCCCCCACGCCTTGAATAAGGGATCCAGCTTTGCGTCTCTACAAGAAAAGTTAAAGTGCAGGAGACACTGCCCACTTGGGGTGTATCGCTTATCGTAACACTATGCTTGTAAAGAAATTTGCATATACTCTACGTTGCGGTACTAAAAATACAACCAGATGTGGAGCCTGTCATCCCGGTAGAAAAGCCATTCGCCGAAGTGTTAAGGAGGGGAATGGCTGCGTATTTGCACAGTCGTGCATCTCATGCATCTCGGTATGCCAATAACAGGAGAAAACAGTGTCACGTACTAATACCAGCAATACCATCTCACCGACAGCCAGTGCTCTGACGCGTTTGGCCGCCCGCTGCTTTATTGACGGCGATCACGCCCTGCTATCGGCACTGGGTGATGCGATAGATGCGCTTCTGCTAGATGAGGATGACGAAACCCTCCAGGCAGTATCCGATGAACTGCTCGAACAGGATATGGAAGCAGCGGCGGATTTCTGGGAGTTCGCCAAAGAGCGCGCGGAGATGTTCCTGACGGAGACCGGTGAAGTGACCACCCTCTTTGCTATTCCCATTCTGGAGCCGGACCAAATTGCCGGATTTTCTGCCGATCTGGTCGCCGCAGCGCTAGTCCGCTACGGCCTTGTCTGCGAGCGTGCGACCGTCACTTTTTATCCGCTCCCCGTCGATGGCGGATGTTTACTGAATATGGATCCGGTGGACATTTTTCGCTTGCACCGTCAGATGGGCATGGACCACCGCCTGGTAGCGGAAATGCTGAGCAACCCGCCGACGCCGCAAAGCGTACCGTCCTATATCTGCTTTATAGGTACCATCACCTATCCTGCACAACTTCCAGGGCCTTGCCTGGCCTGGCAACTGGATGTAGGAGAGTATCTGGAGCGGTACGGGAAATGGTCCGAGCATGTCGATCAGGAAGCGCTGTGGCTGGAGACCAGATGCAATGCGTTAGGCATTCCGGGCCGCTTTGTCTTTGCCGTCCGTGAGGGTGCTCAGGAGTACCAAGAACTGGTGCTGGTGGAATTTATCCAGAATGCGGTAATTTTTTCGCAGAAACCACAGCACATCCTGGCAAAACTCACAGACGGCATATTGGAAGATATGACTCTGGAGTTATACGACGCACAGCAGCATTTTGGCGCATTGCGGATATCATGGCGATCCCTGGGTGAAACGCGCGCGGAAATACTGGAAAAACTCTTTGATGCGTTGCGGGTAGGCGGCATCTCCGGAATGATGTTTGGGACCCACGAAATGTCCACCAAACGCGACAAGGCTGTGCACTGAGCTGACTGCTCCGGCAATAATGAGTAGAGCCTCTGCGGGAGTATCTGGGAGCGGCGTTTGATCCAGGGCTTTTTGACCTGGACGAAGCGCAGGTAGTGATGGAATGATTACCCCTCCGGTATGGGGCTGGGAGTTTCCCATGGAAACGAATGGCTGTGAGAATGCAAGTCTGCCCCGACAGCCGGGCTCCGATCCTCGGCCCTTCTCAGCGCTTCGAAAATGCGGTCGGTTCGCGGGTGTGGCGCGCATCTAGACACCTGTGGGCGATGCGGGAGGGGGTTAAAAAGTGCTGTGCTGTGGATGGATGGCTAGCAGCTCTTCTGCTTCCTGGCAGAGTCCGCGTCGTTCCAGGATGGTGCCGGGCAGGTGACCGCCCGCCTGGCGCCACAAGACCGCCGCACGAATGCCGCTGAGCAGGAGGGTGCGGATGCGTGCGGCATCGTCAGGATCGCTCAGAAAGCGGCTTTCACCGCTGACAATGATGCGCGGGCGCAGGGTACCGATGGCCTCGGTGTAAGTTTGAGCGAGTCCGGCAATGATGCTGCGCTGTGTCGGATCGCTAAAGTGGACGACCTGGCGCTGTGCCTGTTCGATGCCTTCCTGGACGCGTTGGGTAGCGGACGAATTTGTAAGCAGACGTTTGCCAAGGGTGGCTAACGCCATGCTGTAACGTAGTAGTTCGGCCTCTCGGGTGTTGCTGGGGCCGCGTTGTAGCAGGGGGCAGAGCAGGGCCAGGGGCTGACGCAGGCTGTCGATATCGCCCAAGGCACGCAGGCTGTCCTGGCACTCCAGAGCGAGAATGCTCTGAATACAGGTCTGCAGCAGTTCTCCAGGCTGCGTACCATTGCGCGCAATGTTCTGCACCAGCTGGGCACTGCGCAGGACGCCAGCGAGGGCCAGGGCGCGGTCGCGGCGCCGCCGGGCATCAGGAAGAAGGAATGACCACATGGTTTTGAGCCTGTCTGGAGAAAGGGCGGATGTGCTGGGAATGAGAGCGTGCCTGACCAAGCTGCATCGTCTATGCGGCCTTGCCGTTCAGAATGTTGCCCAGGGTTTGAGTCAGCGCTTTGGCCTGTGCGTCCGTCAGTTTGTGCCCACACTCGTTGAGGATGAAAAAGGTATCTTCCACCCGTTCACCAAAAGTGGAGACTTTGGCGCCGTGGATATTGAGTTGTAAGGCGCGTAGTGCCTCACCCACCTGATAGAGCAGACCCAGATGATCAGCGGCACGCACCTCCAGCAGGGTGTAGCGGGGTAGGGCGCGGTTGTCTACCCGGATTTCGGCGGGAACATGGGCAAAAAAACGATGACGTGGGTCGCGATGACGTAATCCAAAGCGGGGTTTGCTGGCGGTCTCGCCTTCGATGACCGCGCGCAGCTCGGCAGCGAGGTCCGTGTGGGCCTGGTCGCTGTGGGCGAAAGCGTGGCTGTTGTCGATGACCAGAAAAGTATCGAGAGCGCGCCCATCCTCGCTGGTATCGATTCGGGCATCGATAATGTTCAAGGACTGCCGATCCAGCGCACCGGTAATCTGCTGAAAAAGCCCCGGACGGTCCAAACCATAAAGCAGAATTTCGCTGCCCTCGGGCGCATGGGGCCGTACGGCGACGAGGGTTTTGCAGCCCTGGTATGCCAGTATTTCCCGGCAATGCCAGAGCAGTTCGTCCGCGCTGTAACGCAGGAAATAAGGGCCAGAAAGATGTTGCCAGAGGGCGCGTGCCCGCAACTGGTCCATACTGGCGATTCCCTCTAAAACGGCGCGCTGTTTGTCGGCGACGATTTGTGGAAGATCCTGTATCTGACGATCTTCCCGCCGGAGTTCGCTGGCCGTCGCCCGGTACAGCGTGCTGAGCAGTAGTCCCTTCCAGTCATTCCAGAGTTCCGGATTGGTAGCACGCATATCGGCGACGGTGAGGAGCAGAAGATAGGCAAGATGCCGTTCATCCTGGACCAGATGGGCAAAATCGCGGATGACCTGCGGATCTTCGAGGTCACGCCGCTGGGAGACGCTGGACATTTGCAGATGTTGTTCCACCAGCCAGACGATCAGTTCTGTATCGCAGGACGACAACTGCAAACGCCGGGCAAAGCGTCGGGCTTCCTGCGCGCCGATTTTGGAGTGATCGCCACCGCGGCCTTTGCCGATATCGTGGAAGAGGCCGGCCAGCACCAGTAATTCCGGTTTTTCGACCTGTTTTCGGGCGGCGTTGGCAATGGGCATCTGTGGCGCCTCGCTGGTCCACATCTGACCGAGGTTGCGGAGCAGAAAGAGGGTATGCTGATCAACGGTATAAACGTGGAAAAGGTCGTGCTGGATACGTCCGGTAATGTGTCCGAAAGCGGGGAGTATTCGCGCCAGAATGCCACATTGCTGCATCATGTTAAGGCTGCGATAGGCGCCCTCTGGTTGGGCGAGAATGGCGAGAAATTCACTCCGCGCAATGGGATCACGATCAAGGTCACGCGGGTGAATAGCGCTCCGTAACCCGTAAAGCTGGCGCTGGGTCTGGGCATCGAGGGTGCGCCGCCGGAAGTCTTCCGCCAGGCTGCGGAACAGGCTCAGAACGTGTTGGAGCAATTGCGGATCATCGCGGTGCAGCGTGGGCAGGGCGACGTGCTGGTCGGTGTCCGCTGGCATTGCCTTGCGGGTGGCCAGTTGCTGCGCGATATTCTCCTGGGCAATGGCAGAGACGCGCAGGATGTCGGCGAAGGCGCGGTAGAGCTTTTGCATCAACTGTTCGACGGCGCTGCGTCCAGGGCGGTCGGTGTAACCCAATTGCCGCGCCAGCGGCACCTGCAAGTCGAGGCGCAGACGGTCTTCGTGGCGTCCGGTGGCATAGTGCAGGGCGATCCGCAGGCGGGAGAGCAGGGCCTGGGCGCGCAGGAGTTGGCGGTATTCCTCGCCGGTAATGATGTCCTCATCGCGCAGACGACGCAGACTGCCCTCCCCAAAAACACTGGCCGCGAGCCATTGCAGGTGATGGATATCGCGCAGCGCGCCGGGGCCTTCCTTGACGTTGGGTTCGAGATGAAAGGCGGTATCGCTGCACCGGGCGTGGCGATTTTCCTGCTCCGCCAGCTTGGCGGCGAAAAACAACGGCGGGGACCAGGGGGGATTATCCTGCAAGGCGCGATTCAGATCCTGCAGCAAGGGATGTGATCCCGCGAGATAGCGGGATTCCAGCAGGGTGGTAGCGATACCCAGATCCTGACGTGCCTCCTGTAAGCATTCGTCCACGCTGCGGACACTGTGTCCCACCTGCATTTGCAGATCCCAGAGACTGGTCAGGAAGCCTTCGATGAAGCCTTTTTGTATCCTGGTCAGGACGCTGGGGGTCAGGATCAAGAGGTCAATATCAGAGCCGGGGAAAAGCGTGCCACGCCCGTACCCGCCTACGGCCACCAGGGTGAGCTGTGCAGCGGTTGAGATGTCTGTGCCCAATGGTGTCTGCCAGAGCGTGCACAAGGTGTTGTCCACCAGGCGACAGTGCTGGCGGAGCAAGGTGCTGCTGCTCTGCTGTGGCGAAAAGGCGGCTTGCAGCAAGCCCTGACCCTCGCGCAAGGCCGCATGGGGTACGGGCGTCCAGGCTTGCGCGACGCGCTTCGCCATTCCTAGATGGGGTCGCCGGGTAGTTGGGTCAGTATTTCGTAGCCATCGTCGGTGACCAGAATAGTGTGCTCCCACTGGGCGGAGGCACTGTGATCCTTGGTGACGATGGTCCAGCCGTCGGGCAGGGCCTTGATATGGCGTTTGCCGGCATTGACCATGGGCTCGATGGTGAAGGTCATACCCGCTATCAGTTCAATGCCTTCGCCGGGATTGCCATAGTGCAATACCTGCGGCTCGTCGTGGAAAACGCGGCCAATCCCGTGCCCACAGAACTCCCGCACAATGGAGCAATGCTGTGCCTCAGCGTAGACCTGAATGGCATGGCCGACATCGCCCAGGGTCGCGCCGGGCCGCACCTGCTGAATGCCGCGTACCATGGCTTCATGAGCGACTTCCATCACCCGCCGCGACCGCAAGGGCACCTCGCCGACGGTGAACATTTTGCTGCTGTCGCCATGATAACCATCTTTGATGACGGTGACGTCAATGTTCAGCATGTCGCCATCCCGGATAACGCGGTCACCAGGGATGCCGTGACAAATCACATGGTTGAGGGAGATGCAGACGGACTTGGGGAAGGGTGGATATTCCGGGCTGGGCTGATAGTTGAGTGGTGCCGGAATGCCCTGCAAATCATTGACGATGTAATCGTGACAGATGCGATCCAGTTCGCCGGTAGTGATACCGGCTTTGACATGGGGGCCGATCATCTTCAGTACCATGGCGGTGAGCCGGCCGGCGACCCGCATTTTCTCGACTTCTTCCAGAGTTTTGATGCTGCCTTGGGGTGATTTTTTGCTACGTTGTAACATGCGGTCCTCCTGAAGCGGCTAAAAGAGAAGCGTTTCCGCCGCGCTTACGGTTATTTTATCAGGACTGACGCGGGTCCGGTAGGCCAGAATTTCCACACCGTCGGCGTGCGCCTGGCGCAAGGCCTTTCCATAGGCTGGATGGATGGCGTCTGCAGGGGCAAAACCCTGACCATCTTCCCGCCCGATCAGGAAAAACATCACCGCTCGCCCGCCGTTATGGACCACCTCGGTCAAGGCGTTCAGATGGCGCAGGGCACGGCTGCTGACCGCATCTGGAAAGCGGATGACGCGGTCGTCCTCCAGCAGTGTGCAGGATTTTACCTCTACGTAGCAGGGTGGTTGGCCCTCGGCGCTGAGCAGGATATCGACGCGCTCATGGCTGCCATAAGGCACCTCCCGGCGTAATTGCGTGTAATGTTGCAGGATGGGTATCTTACCCGCCGCGAGGGCTTCGGCGACCACCGCGTTGGGGCGCTGGGTGTTGACGCAGACCCAACTGGCGTCGCTCCAGTAGAGCTCCCAGGTCCAGGCCAATTTGCGTTTGGGGTTGTCGCTAAGAGAAATCAGAATGGGCTGACCGGGTTCGGCACAACTGCGCATGCTCCCGGAGTTGGGGCAATGTACAGTGAGTATCTTGCCGCTGGCCAATTGGCAATCGGCCAAGAAGCGTTTGTAGCGACGGAGCAGAGTGGCGGAGGTTAGTGGGGGTAGATCCATCTAGGGTAGCTTAGCGCTACGCTGCGCTACAGGCCAGCGGCAGTCATGCGATAAAGAAGCTTTTCTTCAGTCATCTGTGTCAACGCCCAGTCACGCCACAGCGCTGCGTCGGCACCGTGAAGGTCAGGAGGCGTAATCCAACCCAAGAGATGCAACGTTTTTTCCCAAGCCTGACTAGGGTCGTCAGCCCATGCGGGACTGTCGGCACTTTTTGAGAGCTTATGACCCGCGGCATTAAAAAGCAGTGGCAGATGTCCATATTGCGGATGCGGCAGACCCAGCGCGCTTTGCAGGTGACGCTGTACCCCGGTAAGTGCGAGCAGATCAGCGCCACGGATCACTTCGCTGACGCCTTGCTCACCGTCGTCCACCGCACAGGCCAGCATATAGGCAAAGTAACCGTCCGCACGCAGCAGGATGGGATCGCCCTGGAGTGCAGGGGTGTACTGCCAGCCGTGAAAGCGGTCCTCCCAGGGGTTAAGGATATCCGGCACCCGCAGGCGCCAGGAGCGGGTCTGCCGTCCGGGTGCCAGACCCGCCCGGCAGACACCCGGATAACGCGCACCGAAGCCGCGGATCTCCTGACGGGTACAGGCACAGGGGTAGGCGGCGTCCTGTGCTTGCAAAGCCTCCAGCGCATCTTGATAGACGTTCTTGCGGGCGGCTTGCGTCTGCACCGGTCCGTCCCAGTCCAGGGCCAGAGCCTTCAGTTGCCGGAGAATGGTGTCGGCGGCACCGGGACGCACGCGGCCCTCATCCACATCCTCCAGGCGCAACAGCCAGCGTCCGCCCTGGCTGCGGGCACTGAGATAGCTGCCAATGGCGGCAATGAGTGATCCCGCATGGAGTGGGCCGCTGGGGGAGGGCGCAAAGCGTCCGGTGACAGTGGGGGTGCTGGGCATGGCTTCCTTCAGGTGATGTCCTTGCTATAGTAGCGCGAGCATCGGCAAAAACGGAGTGAACATGGCGGGCGGAGAGTTTGCGCTCATAGAACAGTTACGGAGTCGTCTCGGTAAGGCGGGCAAGGGTGTGCGGCTCGGTATCGGCGACGACGCCGCCTGGCTGGACCCCGCGGGTCGGCAACTGGTGGCGACGATGGATACGCTGGTTGGCGACCGCCATTTCTTTCCCGATGTCCGTCCCTATGACCTGGCCTGGAAAGCGCTGGCCGTCAATCTGAGTGATCTCGCCGCCATGGGTGCGGAAGCGCGCTGGTGTTTGCTCAGCCTGGCCCTGCCGCTGCGCGCAGCGGGCTATGGGGCGTGGATGGAAGACTTTATGGCGGGGTGGAGTGCGCTCGCCGAGCGGTATGGCGTTACCCTGGCAGGGGGAGATACGGTATCTACGGATGGACCTCTGACGCTCTCCATAACCGCATTGGGGCTGGTAGATCAATGTGTTATGCGTCGTGATACAGCTCAGCCCGGAGACATGGTCTGGGTCACTGGCAGTCTCGGAGATGCTGCCGCAGCTCTGGATTTTGCTTTGGTGGAGCGTGGTCAGGAGGGGCAAAGTTTCCCCTGTTCAGTAGCCCAGCGGGAAGCACTGGAAGCACGGCGTCTGCGGCCCACGCCTCGCCTCGAATTTGGTGAAGCGGCTGCAGCATGCGGCGTGTGTTGCGCTATGGATTGCTCCGACGGCTTTCTGGCCGATCTCAGCCATATTTTGGAAGCATCGGGTGTCCATGCGCAGATTGCCCTGGATGCACTGCCGCTCAGCCGGGAACTGATGGATTTAGCCGGTGAGGATCCGGAACGCTGGCAACGTTGGCCGCTGACCGGCGGCGATGATTATGAACTCATTCTTTGTGCTCCTGCTACACTTTCTGCGGCGTTACAACGGGTAGCCGCTGCCCTGTCTCTGCGTTTGACCGCAGTGGGCAGCATCCTGTCCCCGAATCCCAATGGGCAAGTTGCGGTAACCCTGACCTGGCGGGATCAGTCATTGTCGTTGCCTTCCTCCTGGGGGCATGTCCATGCACTCTAGACCGTGGTATCACTGGCTGGCATTCGGCGGCGGCAGCGGTCTGTCGCCGGTGCTTCCGGGGACTATGGGCACTATCGCGGCGATCCCCCTCTATCTACTGTTGGCCTTCGTGCTGCAAAATCATGTGGTTTACACGCTCGCTCTACTGGGGATGATCGCCGTAGGCCCATGGCTCTGCGGAGTTACGGCGAGGGAGATGCAAAATGGCGGTAGCGGCAAACGGGCCCTGGATCCCCCGGCGATTGTCTGGGACGAATGGGTAGGTCTGCTGCTCACCCTCTGGCTGGTGCCTTTCGGCTGGTGGACATTGCTCGCCGGGTTCCTGCTCTTCCGCTTTTTTGACATGCTCAAACCCTGGCCGATTTCCTGGTTGGACAAACATGTTCATGGCGGCACCGGCATTATGCTCGATGATATCGCTGCGGCGATCCCGGCACTGATTATTTTACGACTGATTCTGTGGGCGGGCTGGTTATGACGGATACCCCTACGGAATCCTTGCAGATATTTCTGCCCATGCGTCCTGCCGCGTTGCCGGATGCCCAGCGTATCGCGGTCTGGGCCAGGCGTGCCGGTGTGGATGTCCGGGTAGGGCTCGTCGCCACACTGCCCATTTGTTCCGGCATGGCTTTGGCCATTGGCGAGTTTGCGAACGCTGCAGACTGGATAAAATCAGCATCTTGCACCCATCTGTCTGCCGGTGACTGGGGCGGGTTGCGGGATTGGGCACGCGCGTCTTTGCCGGCTTGCCCGACACCTTGGAGTCTGTTCAACGATCGTGGCCCTGAACCGGAGATTTTGCCGGGCGAGTACTGGGTCGAATCGGGGACAACTGCCGCCTTGCCGTTGCAAATGGCCCCGCCGGAATGGTGTCTGCTCCAGCAGGCCGGTGCGCAGGGTCCCCGACTCGCCTTGGCGGAGTCTTGCACGGGCGGCGGCCTTGCCGCCCGGATCACCGCCTTATCTGGCTCCTCGGCGCTGTTGCGGCACGGATTTGTCACCTACAGCAATGCCGCGAAAGTGCAATGGCTACAGGTGCAGGAAGCCACCCTCGCGCAGCTCGGGGCCGTAGCAGAGGAGACCGCACTGGAAATGCTGACGGGCGCCTTGCGCGACGCCGATCTCGCGGCGGCCATCACGGGTATCGCGGGGCCGGGGGGCGCGGTGCCTGGCAAGCCCGTGGGCACCGTCTGTATTGCCTGGGGTGCGCGGAATGCCGGAGCGCAAGTGCGGACCTGCCATTTCTCAGGAGATCGCTGGTCGGTACAGTATGCGGCGGGCTCGGTGGCCCTGGGGGGGTTGCTCGGACTGTTGCTAGAGTAAAAGCTGAAGGCACCAGCAAGGTTGGACGGCGGCCGACCCGCCAAATGGCTGTCCCCCGGCCATCAGTCGTTTGCCCCGCTCGCCCGCTCAGGTAGAATGCCGGAAAAGGTTGTTCCGATGACCCGCTGTTCCGGGTGACCAGGTCCCGCCGCGCGCCACTGCAAAATGGTGGTTTGAAAGGATAGGATAACCCTCTATATCAGGAGAAGGAAAGCATTATGGATGAACAGCGTAGCAAGGCCCTTGCGGCCGCCCTGTCACAGATCGACAAGCAGTTTGGTAAAGGCGCCGTCATGCGTCTCGGCGATCACAATGCCATCAAAGATATAGCGGTCTACTCCACCGGTTCGTTGGGCTTGGACCTCGCCTTGGGGGTGGGCGGCCTGCCCCGGGGCAGGGTGGTGGAAATTTACGGGCCGGAATCTTCCGGCAAGACGACGCTCACCCTGCACGTCATCGCCAGCTGTCAGGCAGCCGGAGGCACAGCGGCCTTCATTGATGCCGAGCACGCCCTCGACCCCAGCTATGCCCACAAGCTCGGCGTTGATCTGGAAAACCTGCTGATCTCTCAGCCCGATACCGGCGAACAGGCGCTGGAAATCGCTGACATGCTGGTGCGTTCGGGGGCAGTGGACCTGATTGTGATCGACTCCGTGGCAGCGCTGACCCCCAAAGCGGAAATTGAAGGTGACATGGGCGACTCCCACGTCGGTCTGCAAGCCCGTCTGATGAGCCAGGCCCTGCGCAAGCTCACCGCCAATATCTCGCGGACCAACACTCTGGTTATCTTCATCAACCAGATCCGCATGAAAATCGGCGTGATGTACGGCAGCCCGGAGACGACCACCGGCGGTAATGCGCTCAAGTTCTACGCCTCCGTGCGTCTCGATATCCGCCGCATCGGCGCGATCAAAAAGAGCGACGAAGTGGTAGGTAATGATACCCGCGTTAAGGTGGTCAAAAATAAGGTGGCCCCCCCTTTCCGCGAAGCCGAATTCGCCATCTACTACGGTGAAGGCATCTCCCGTCTCTCCGAGTTGGTGGACCTGGGTGTGAAGTTCGATATTGTGGAGAAAAGCGGGGCTTGGTACAGCTGCCAGGGGGAGCGTATCGGCCAAGGCAAGGACAATGCCCGTCAGTACCTCAAGGAACATCCGGAGCTGGCAGTCAATATCGAGCAGCGGATACGGGCAGCGGCAGCAGGACATCCCCTGGCCTTTGCCGAAGACGTGGTCGAGCCGGTCGAGCCCGCAGCGGTCGAGTAATTGACGGCAGAACGCAGCGATCCCACCGCGTTGGCGCTACGGCTGCTGGCACGTCGGGAATATGGACGTCTGGAGTTGCGTGACAAGCTGCTCCGTGCGGGATGTGATGCAGGGGACGTGGCGCTGGCGCTGGACGCACTTGTCGCTGCCGGTTATCAGGATGATGCGCGTTACGCGGAAATGCTCACCCGTACCCGCGTGCGTCAGGGGCATGGGCCGTTGCGCTTGCGCCAGGACTTGCAGCGGGCGGGGGTTGATGAACCCGCCGCAAATACAGAGGTTAACTGGCTGGAGCAAGCGCAGGCGGTGTATCAGAAGCGTTTTGGCGGTACGGCGCCGGCAGATGCCAAAGATTATGCCCGGCGTGCCCGTTTTCTGGCCGGACGTGGATTCACAGGGGACGTCATTCGACGCGTACTTGCGGCAGCTGGCAGAGATGAGGGCTTCTCCGCCGGTTAGGATAGCCAGAATTACTTTTCATTTTTGTTTTTTATTAACGGAAGACCGATGCACGCGCAAGCCATTCGCCAAGCTTTTCTGGAGTATTTTGTGGAGCAGGGGCACCAGATCGTACCCTCCAGCCCGCTGATTCCCCGTAATGATCCGACCCTGCTGTTCACCAATGCCGGTATGGTACCCTTCAAGGACGTGTTTCTCGGTCTGGAAACCCGTCCCTACCGGCGCGCTGTCTCCTCACAGCGCTGTATGCGTGCGGGTGGCAAGCACAATGATCTGGAAAATGTTGGCTACACAGCGCGGCACCACACCTTTTTCGAAATGCTGGGCAACTTCTCTTTTGGCGACTATTTCAAGCGTGAAGTGATCGGTTTTGCCTGGCGTTTCCTCACCGAACGTCTGGACCTGCCGCCGGAAAAACTCTGGATTACGGTTTACGAAGAGGATGATGAGGCGGCCGACATCTGGATTAACGAGATCGGCATTGATCCCGCGCGCCTCTCCCGCTGTGGCGAGAAGGATAACTTTTGGAGCATGGGTGACACCGGCCCTTGTGGCCCTTGCTCAGAGATTTTCTATGACCACGGCCCCCACATTCCCGGTGGCCCTCCGGGCAGCCCCGAGGCCGATGGCGATCGCTATATCGAAATCTGGAATCTGGTTTTCATGCAGTTTGACCGGGACAGCAGCGGCACCCTGACCCCTCTGCCCAAACCTTCTGTCGATACCGGCATGGGTCTGGAGCGTCTCGCGGCCGTTCTCCAGGGTGTACACAACAACTATGACACCGACCTCTTCAAGCCGCTGATCGCCGCGGCGGCCAGCATCAGTGGCAAAACCTACGGCAGTGATACGGCGATGGACACCAGTTTGCGGGTGCTGGCGGATCACATCCGCGCTTGCAGCTTTCTCATCACCGATGGCGTCCTGCCCGCCAACGAGGGGCGCGGCTATGTACTGCGCCGCATTATCCGCCGCGCCGTGCGGCATGGCCGCAAGCTGGGCATGGAGAACGTATTTTTTCATCAACTGGTGGCACCACTGGTGGCCGAGATGGGCAGCGCTTTTCCCGAACTTGCGCGGGCACAGCGCGAAGTCGAGCGTGCTCTGGAGCGTGAGGAAACCCGATTCCGGGAAACGCTGGAGCGCGGACTCAGTCTGCTGGAAGAGGCCATTGCGGGTCTGGCAGCGGGTGCCGCCATCCCCGGCGAAATCATTTTCCGGCTCGCGGATACCTTTGGTTTTCCCGTCGATCTGACCGCCGATATTGCCCGCGAGCGCGATCTGGTCATGGATATGGAGGGCTACGAGGCGGCCATGGCTGAGCAGCGCAGCCGTTCCCGTGCCGCCTGGGCGGGCAGTGGAGAAGTGAAGACGGAACGGGTCTATCACGATCTGGCCATGCGCCTGCCCACTACGGTGTTCACCGGTTATACGGCCTGTGCGGATGAGGGGAAGGTTCTGGCGCTGATCCGCGATGGAGAAGAAGTGGCCTTCCTCGAAGCTGGGGATGCAGGTGTGGTTATTCTTGATCGGACGCCTTTTTACGGGGAGTCCGGCGGGCAGGCGGGGGATCGTGGCGAACTTCAGTCGGATGGTGCCCTGTTTACCGTGCGTGACACGCAAAAGCCCTTGGGTCACCTGCATGTGCATTTGGGGCGTTTGACATCCGGTCGTCTGCAGGTTGGCGATGCGGTGCTTGCCAGTGTGGACGAAGTGGGGCGCCGGGCGACGGCAGCACATCACTCCGCGACCCATTTGCTCCATGCCGCCCTGCGCAACGTTCTTGGCAGTCACGTGCAGCAGAAGGGTTCGCTGGTCAACCCGGAGCGGCTGCGTTTCGACTTCAGTCAGCCCGAGCCGGTGACGGCGGCGCAGTTGCGGGAAATCGAGCGCGTGGTCAATGCCGCTATTCGCAATAACGTCGGCGCAGAAACCCGGGTCTTGCCTGTTGCCGAGGCACAGGCCCTGGGTGCCATGGCCCTCTTCGGCGAGAAGTACGGTGATGAGGTGCGGGTGGTGCGTATGGGAGATTTCTCCATGGAGCTTTGTGGCGGCACCCATGTGGAGGCACTGGGGGATATGGGCGTGTTCAAGATCCTCAGTGAAAGCGGCGTGGCAGCGGGTATCCGGCGTATCGAGGCGGTCGCCGGTGCGGTGGCGCTGGAGGCTATTCAGCGCGATGAAGAACGCTTGCAAGCAGCGGCCGGACTGTTGAAAGTCGCCCCAGCAGAGCTCGACCAACGTTTGGCACAAACCCTGGAGCGCCTGCGCCAACTAGAAAAAGATCTGGAAAAAGCTAAGCGGGATGAAGCCGCCAGAGCGGGTGCGGATCTTGCGGCACAGGTCGAAAACGTGGGCGGTGTGTCGGTATTGATCCGCCGCCTGGAGGGGATGGATGGCAAAGCCCTGCGCGATGCCCTGGATCGTCTGCGCGGTCAGTTACCTGACGGCGGCGTCATCGTCCTGGCGGGTGTGGAAGGGGAGAAGGTGGCGTTGATTGCCGGAGTGGGTAAAGCGCTGACTGGACGGATTCACGCCGGAGAGCTGGTGAATGTCGTGGCGAACCCACTGGGTGGCAAGGGCGGCGGGCGTCCGGATATGGCGCAGGCCGGGGCCGGTAATCCGGCGGCCTTGGACGCCGCCCTCAATGCCGCCCGCGATTGGGTCAGAGGCAAACTCGGTTAGTTTCGACCCTGCCGCGATCCTTGTCCCTGCGGACCATGGCCTCGATTCTGATCGTTATGGCCCTGTCCATGATCTGGTCGCTGCGCAGGTCCATGTCCCTCGGGTCCCCGAAAAGCGCCAGGTGCCCGCTGCTCTGGTCCGCGATAGCGCGGCGGTTGCGGACGTTCCGCTGGCCGGAAATGGCGCCATTGCGGATCGCGATAATGGCGGCCGACGTCGCGCTGAATATTCTGCCAGTCGCGGTGATTCCAATGACGGAGTGCGGGTGGTGGCGCGACGATAGGGCGCCAGGGTCCACGATAGCCCGGTCCGGCCCACCAGCGATTCCCGTAATAGTAATAATAACTTGAGCCCAGATAGAAAATGGGTTGGGGAGCGCCATAGGCCGCATAGACCCCCAGATTGCTCAGCCAGATCATCAGGGGTGGTGTGGCGATGGTTACGGGCGGGTAGCCCGGCGCTGCATACATGGGCTGCGTCCCGATATTTAATTGAATATCCACAGGGGATGCGCTGGCCCCAGTGACTGCTGTTCCGGCATATAGGATGGCGCCGGACACTAAGCAGATGAGGTGACGTTGTGGCCAGTTCATGATGATTTCCTCCCAAAATTCTTCTATGGACTTCAACGCCAAAGATACCACTGACGTCGCACGGCAAAGAACAAAGTTTTTGCGTATGTTTTTCCCATAAGCTGCTGCTAGTCCGTCGCACTTTAAACGCAGGTCATTCTGATATATACCTATTTATAATTCAACATGGTGAATGATTCCATGACACGAAGCAGAAAGCGGGCAAATATACAGGTGACTTGACCATGCATGAGATGGCATTGTGCGAAGGTGTGCTACAGGCGCTGGAAGAGCAGGCCAAGATCCTGCACTTCGCCCGTGTGCATGCGGTATGGTTGGCGATCGGCGCCCTGGCCAGCGTGGAACCGGAGGCGTTGCGCTTCAATTTTGATGTGGTCACGCAGGGCACCCTGGCCGAGGGATCCCGTCTCGAAATCGTGACGGTGCTGGCACAGGCGTGGTGCCTTCCCTGCGGCGAAAAGGTATCCATCCGGCAATATTTCGATGCCTGCCCCCAATGCGGCAGTCATCCGCTTCAGGTCATCGCGGGCGAGGAATTGCGTATTCAGCAATTGGAGGTGGAATGATGTGTACCACATGTGGTTGCGGCGGTGGTGAGGTGAAGATCGATGGGCATGATCACCATGACGATCATCACGAGGATAACGGGCACCATCATCACGGCGACGAGCCTCAGCCGGCCCACGTCCATGCACCGGGCATGGACGGGCGGCGCATGCTGCGGATCGAGCAGGACATCCTGGCCAAGAATCAGCGCTATGCCGACGCTAATCGCCGGTATCTGGCCGAGCGGGGTATCTTTGCCCTGAATCTGGTCTCCAGCCCCGGCTCGGGCAAGACCACGCTGCTGGTGCGCACCGTCGAGGCTCTGCAACATCGGCTGCCGGTGGCGGTGATCGAAGGAGATCAGCAGACGGGTCGGGATGCCGAGCGCATTCGCGCCACCGGGGTGGCCGCGCTGCAGATCAACACCGGCAAGGGCTGCCATCTGGACGCCCACATGGTGGGGCATGCACTGGAGCAGTTGCCGCCCGTCACCGGCGGGGTGCTCTTCATCGAAAACGTTGGGAACCTGGTCTGCCCGGCCGCATTTGATCTGGGAGAGGCTCACAAGGTGGTGGTGCTGTCGGTAACCGAAGGGGAGGACAAGCCCCTCAAATATCCGGATATGTTTCACGCCGCCGACCTCATGCTCCTCAACAAGGTCGATCTGCTTCCCTATCTGGAATTCGATGTGGATGCCTGCATCGACTATGCCCGGCGGATCAATCCGAAACTCGTGGTCCTGCAGGTCTCCGCCACTCGCGGCGACGGCATGGCCGCGTGGCTGGAGTGGATCGAGGGCGGTGCCGATCAGGCCCGTAGCGCGCGCGAAAGGGCGCTGCGGGAGCGAAGGACTGCCCTGGAACAAGAGTTGGCCGCCCTGCAATCGCGGCTGGGAGAGGCCCACTGATGTTGCCCGTCGGCAGCCCTTCCGTGGCAGGGGTTGTTCGCTATCGCCTGCGGGTGTTGGGGCAGGTGCAGGGGGTGGGCTTTCGGCCCTTCGCCTACCGTCTGGCGACGGAGCTAGGGCTCGGTGGATGGGTGCGCAATGATGGGCGGGGGGTGGACATGGAGGTGCAGGGTTCGGCCCCGGACCTGAAACGCCTCATCCTGGACCTGCGGCTGAAGGCCCCGCCACTCGCCCGGGTGGAGGGGATCGAGGTGCGGGAGATCGCGCCTCGCCCCGCCTGTCCCAACTTCCTGATTGAAAAAAGCCGCACGGGCACGGTCCGCACCGGCGTCTCACCGGATGCGGCGGTCTGCGATGCCTGTCTGGAAGAACTCTTCGATCCCGCCGACCGCCGTTACCGCTACCCCTTCATCAACTGCACCCATTGTGGTCCCCGCTATACCATCATCGGTGCCCTCCCTTACGACCGGCCCAATACATCCATGGCGGGCTTCGGGCTGTGCCTCCAGTGCCGCCGCGAGTATGGGGAACCACTGGACCGCCGTTTTCACGCCGAGCCGGTCGCCTGCCCTGCCTGTGGCCCCCAACTCGCGCTGCACGACGGGGAGGGGCGGGCGCTGGCGGTGCCGGATGTCCTCGCCGCCGCTCTGGGTCTGATCCGCGCCGGCCGGACCCTGGCCGTCAAGGGCCTGGGGGGATTCCACCTGGTCTGCGACGCCCGACAGGGGGAAGCGGTGGCGCGCTTGCGCGCCGCCAAAATCCGGGCCGAAAAACCCTTCGCCGTCATGGCGGCAAACCGTGCCTCCCTCACCCCTTGGGTTCACTGTGACGACCAGGCGGCTTTGTTGCTGGAATCCACCGCCCGCCCCATCGTGCTGTTGCCCAAGGGGCCGGGCTGTGACGTCGCTTTTCCCGGTGTGGCGCCGGGGCTTGCCTGGCTCGGAGTGATGCTGCCTTATACGCCACTCCATTACCTGCTCTTTCACGAGGCCGCGGGGCGCCCCCGCGGCACGGCCTGGCTGCGGCAACCCCAGGATCTGGTCCTGGTCTGCAGCTCTGGCAACCCTGGCGGCGAACCTCTGGTAACGGACAATGACGCGGCCTTTCGACGTCTGCACGGACTGGCCGACGCTTATGTGGTGCATGACCGCAGTATTCTGGTCCGTTGCGATGACAGTGTGCTGCAGTCGGATCGGGGCGCTCCGGTCTTTATTCGCCGGGCCCGGGGCTATGCCCCCGCACCCATAAAGCTGCCCGTCAGTGGCCCTCCGGTTCTGGCGCTCGGGGGAGCTCTCAAGAATACCATCTGCCTGACCCGTGGCGACGAGGCCTTTGTCTCCCAGCACCTGGGTGACCTGGACAATGTCGCCGCTTGCACGGCTTTCGAAGAGGCGGTAGAGCATCTTCTCGGAGTGCTGGACATCCGCCCGGAGCGGGTGGCCCACGACCTCCACCCGGATTTCCACAGCAGCCGCTTTGCCTTGGCCTTCGCTGCTGCCCATGGCCTGCCGACGGTGGCCGTTCAGCACCATCACGCCCATATCGCCGCCGTCATGGCCGAGCATGGTTTGCGGGGATATTGCCTCGGGCTGGCGCTGGACGGCGTGGGCCTGGGGAGCGATGGAACGCCGTGGGGCGGGGAGCTGCTCCGGGTGGAAGAGGGTGGGTTTCAGCGCTTGGGACAACTGCGTCCCCTGGCTCTGCCGGGGGGCGACCGGGCCGCCCGGGAGCCCTGGCGCATGGCGGCGAGCGCGCTGCACGCCCTGGGCCGGGGTAACGAAATCATCCATCGCTTTCCGCATGAGGGCACGGAGGTGGTAGTCCAGATGCTGGAGCGCGGCATCAACGCGCCGCCCACCAGCAGCGCCGGGCGGCTCTTCGACGCCGCCGCCGCGCTCCTGGGCGTCAAGGACTGTGCAAACTTCGAGGGGCAGGCCGCCCTGCTGCTGGAAGGCCTGGCCTTGCGGCGGGGGAGGGTAACCCCCTTGGCGGGCGGCTACATGCTGGGGGAGGATGGTATCCTTGATCTGCTGCCGCTGCTGAATCATCTGGCCGACTTGAACGACCCGGTCTCCGGGGCAGCCCTCTTCCATGCCACCCTGGCCCGCGGCCTGATTGAATGGGCGGCAGCGGCCTCTGCCCGTTGCGGAATCCGGCGGGTGGCTCTGGGCGGGGGCTGTTTTGTCAACCTGATCTTGCGGACGGCGCTGCGGAAAGGACTGGAAGAGGCGGGACTTGCAGTGTTTGAAGCGCGGCGACTGCCGCCCAACGATGGCGGCCTGAGCCTGGGACAGGCCTGGGTGGCGCAGGCCGCTGTGCTATAAGAGGAGTGAAGTCATGTGCCTGGCGATCCCCGTGCGGGTCGAACGATTGCTGGATAACGAGCTGGCGGTGGTCGAGATGGACGGCCTGCGCAAGGAGATCTCCCTGGCCCTGGTGGACGGAGTCCGGGAGGGGGATTATGTCATCCTCCATGTGGGCTATGCGTTGACCCGGCTGGACCCGGAGGAAGCCGAACGGACCTTGGCGCTCTTCGCCGAGTTGGCCGGTCGGCTGGATGATGGGGGAAGGGCGGAAACATGAAGTACGTCGACGAGTTCCGCGACGCCACCCTGGCACGCGGTCTGGCGCACGCCATTGCCGCCGAGGCCCGTTCCCGTCGGGACTATCATCTGATGGAGTTTTGCGGTGGCCATACCCATGCCATATCCCGCCATGGCATCCAGGACCTCCTGCCGCCCAATATCCGCCTGATCCACGGGCCCGGCTGTCCGGTCTGCGTACTGCCCATCGGGCGCATCGACAGCGCCATCGCCCTGGCCCTGGCCCTGGACCACGGCGTCATCCTTTGCACCTATGGCGATGTGCTGCGCGTTCCGGCCGCGGAGCGCATGAGCCTGCTCAAGGCCAAGGCGGCCGGCGCCGATGTTCGCATGATTTACTCCAGCCTGGATGCCCTGCGCATTGCCCAGGAAAACCCGGATCGCGAGGTGGTCTTCTTCGCCATCGGTTTCGAGACGACCACCCCGCCTACCGCCGCGGTCATCCGCCAGGCCAAGGCCATGGGGGTCAAAAACTTCACGGTATTCTGTAACCACGTACTGACTCCTGCCGCCATCCGCAAAATCCTGGATTCGACCGCGCCGGAGGGGGGGGTAGGGGGCGCGGAAGGGGCGCGGCTGGACGGCATCATCGGGCCGTCCCACGTCAGCACCGTGATCGGCAGCCGACCCTATGAGTTTGTCGCGGAGGAGTATCAGCGGCCGGTGGTGATCGCGGGTTTCGAGCCCCTGGATGTGATGCAGTCGATCCTCATGCTGATCCGCCAGATCAATGCCGGGCGGGCGGAAGTGGAGAACGAGTTCACCCGCGCCGTCAATCGTGACGGTAATCCCAAGGCCCAGTCCGTGATGGCCGAGGTCCTGGAAACGCGGCCCGCCTTCGAGTGGCGCGGCCTCGGCACCATCCCCCACAGCGCACTGCGCATCAATGCCGCCTACGGCGACTTCGACACCGAGCGCCGTTTTTCCATCCCTTACCGAGCGGTGGCCGACCACAAGGGTTGTGAGTGCGGCGCCATTCTCCGCGGCGTCAAGGAACCCCGGGACTGTCGGCTCTTCGACACGGTTTGCACACCGGAAAATCCCATGGGGTCGTGCATGGTTTCTTCCGAGGGCGCCTGCGCCGCCCACTACACCTATGGCCGCTACCGCGATTATCGGGACATCGGCCCCACCCGGAAGGCGGTGAATGATTGATGGATGACACGCAAAAAAGAAGTTACCTGCGACCCCTGGACTGGCGGCAGGGGCGGGTGGACATGACCCATGGCAGTGGTGGCCGCGCCAGCGCGCAGCTCGTCGATGAGCTCTTCCTCCGCGCTTTTGACAATGACTGGCTGCGCGCACTGAACGACCAAGCCTGCTTCCTGGTGTCGTCAGGGCGTATGGTGGTGGCAACCGACGGCCACGTAGTTTCTCCCCTCTTTTTCCCGGGGGGGGACATCGGTTGCCTGTCCGTGCATGGGACCATCAACGACGTGGCGATGGCGGGGGCGAAGCCGCTGTATCTCACGGCGGGCTTCATCCTCGAGGAGGGTTTTCCCTTGAGCGACCTGCAGCGGATCGTAGACTCCATGGCGGCGGCGGCGCGGGAGGCCGGGGTCGCCGTCATTGCCGGGGATACCAAGGTGGTGGAGCAGGGCAAGGGCGACGGTGTCTTCATTACCACCACCGGTATCGGCGTGGTTCCCGAAGGGCTGTACATCGCGGGTGACCGGGCGCGGCCCGGCGACCGTATCCTGCTCAGCGGCACCATCGGGGATCACGGCGTCGCCATTATGTCCTTGCGGGAGGATCTGCGTTTCGCCACTACCGTGGCTTCCGACACCGCTGCCCTGCATAGTTTGGTGGCGACTATGGTGGAGGCGGTGCCCGACATCCATTGCCTACGGGACCCCACCCGCGGCGGGCTCGCCACCACCCTGAACGAGATCGCCCAACAATCGCGGGTGGGGATGCGGATCCGGGAAGTGCCCATCCCAGTCCGGCCCCAGGTCAGGGCCGCTTGTGAATTCTTAGGACTGGACCCCCTCTATGTGGCCAACGAAGGAAAACTGGTGGCCATCTGCCCGCCGGAGGCGGCGGAGCGCTTGTTGGCCGTAATGCAGGCACATCCCCTCGGCGCCGACGCCGCCATCATCGGCGAGGTGGTGGATGACCGCCATCACTTCGTGGAGATGGAGACGGCCTTCGGTGGTCGGCGCATGGTGGATTGGCTCACCGGCGAGCAGCTGCCGCGGATCTGCTAATGATTGCCGACTGTCGTTCCCGGATATCGTCGATGATTGTCGGCCAAAGAAGGGCCACCAGGTCGCCGAGTGGCGGAAGGGAGGGCACCTGGCCCGTCTCGATCCCGTAAATAAGGACGCGGGGCGGCAGATCCGCCAGGGCGCGACCCAGGGCCAGTGCCTCGGCCACACCGAAGCCATGGCTCGACAGCAGCCCGGTGCTATCGTCCAGTTCCAGCATATCCAGGCGCCGCACCGTGCCGGGCAGGGCGCCGCTGCGCATGGCGTCGAGGAGAATGGCCAGGCGCGCGCCGCGCATGGCCGGGAGCAGGAGACTGCCGGGGCGATCGCAGAGCGTGATGTGGACCATTCCCGCCGGAAAATACCCGGGCAGGCCCGCCTGTTCCAGGGCCTCCGCGAGCCGCCAACCCAGATCGTCGCCCGCGACGGGCGAACCGACGCCGAGGATGCGGACCGGGTTCACCGCCGCTCCACCCGAACCGTCAGGAAATGGGTGGCGCAAGAGATGCAGGGATCGTAGTTGCGGATCACCATTTCGGCTTGCTGGCGCAGGGTCTCGTCGTCCCGGTCCAGACCCAGGGTCTCCAGGGAGTGCCGCAGGTCCGCCTCGATACGCGCCTGGTTCTGGCTGGTGGGCGGGACGATGCGGGCGTGCAGCACCTGACCTGCGGTATCCAGATCGTAACGGTGCCAGAGCAGACCGCGGGGGGCCTCCGTGCACCCGTACCCAATGCCGGAGCGCGGCACGGCGGGGACGAAGGGCGCCTCTGGCTCGGTGTAATCTTCCAGCAGGCGGTTGGCCTCCAGAAGGGCATAATGGATTTCTGCAGCCCGCGCGACAATGCTGTGGAACATGTTGCGGCTGGGGAAGGCGATGCCGGTACGCCCCAGGGCCTCCCGGACGGGGGTATGCAAGCGATCCAGATTGAGGTTGAGCCGCGCGAGGGGGCCCACCAGGTAAGGGCGCCCATTCAGCGCCGCATAGAGGGCGGTGGAGTGAGGTTCCTGATGCTCCGGGAAATGGCTTTCGTAGTCGGCGATGGGAATGTCCAGGCCGTCACTGGAGACGATGCGCCCCTCGTTCATGGGGTACTCATCCGGGTGGCGCAGGGCGACACTGACAAAGTCCTGAGAGTCGTCGGGCAGGTTCAGCGCGGCGGTCCAGGCCACCAGGGCCGCGGCCCCCGGCAGGGCGGCCCGCACCTGCTCCCGGAGTACCGCGACCTCCGCCCGGCTGGGCGCACGGTGAAAGCCCCCCACCCGGGCGCCCACGGGATGCACCGAGCGACCGCCGAAAAAGCGGATGATCTCGTTGCCCAATGCCTGGAGGGCGAGCCCCCGGCGCACGACGTCGGGATGCGCGCGCGCCATCTCGGAGACGCTGCTGTAGCCCAGGAAATCTGGCCCTGCCAGCAGATGGATGTGCAGGCTGTGGCTCTGTATCCACTCGCCGCAGTAGAACACCCGGCGCATGGCCCGCACCCAGGGACCCGGCGCCATACCGAAGACACCCTCGATGGCATGCACGGCGCTCATCTGGTAGGCCACCGGGCAGATGCCGCAGATGCGCGCCACCATGTCCGGGATCTCCTGGTATTCCCGGCCTTCCAGGAATTTCTCGAAGAGTCGCGGCGGCTCGAAAATGCGCAGGCGCAGCGTTTGAATGCGCCCGTCATGCACTTCCAGGTCGAGGGCGCCTTCCCCCTCCACCCGTGCCAGGACCGGCACGCAGAGGCTGATCTTACGGCTTTGGGTCATGGGCCTGCTCCCGCCAATGGCGGCCCGCCTCGGCAAAGGCCGGGGCGCTGTTGTTGATGAAGAGAAAACGCCGCGCGACGGCCTCCGGCACCAGCCCGAGCCCTTCCAGCCGCCGCCCCAGCGCCGCGGCGTTGGGGTTCTCCGCCGGTCCGTAGCAGGCATAGCAATCGCGCCCGAAAAGGGGGCACAGCGCCCCGCAGCCGGTGCGCGTCACCGGCCCCATGCAGGGCAGGCCCTTGGCCACTAGTACGCAGACCGCCTGATGGCGTTTACACTCCAGGCAGACCTTGTCCTTTTCGAGCGCTGGTACAACCCCGAAAAGGAAGGCGCGCACCGCCCCCAGGACCTGGCGCCCGTTCACTGGACAGCCCCACAACTCCAGGTCCACCGGGACGTGGGCGGCGATGGGGGTGGATGTAGCCAGGCTATGGATATATTCTGGTTGAGCGTAGATCTCCGCGACCCAGCCGGGGCCATCGGCCAGATTGCGCAAGGCCTGGAGGCCGCCAGCGGTGGCACAGGCGCCGATGGTGATGAGCCACCGGCTGTTTTTGCGAATTTTCTGGATGCGCTCCTCATCCTCGGACGTGGAGATACTCCCCTCCACGAAGGCAATGTCCACGACCGCATCCGGGTCCACGGGTCCGGCCTCGGCGAAGTGGACGATCTCCACCAGTTCGGCCAGCCGCAGCAGGTCTTCCCCCAGATTCAGGAAGGCCAACTGACAGCCGTCGCAGGAACTGAACTTATGCACCGCGAGGCGCGCTTTGGCAGTGGCCATGACGTCAAAACCCTCGCTCGCCCAGCAGGGCCTGGATCTTCGGATAGGGAAATACCGGGCCATCCCGGCAGACGAAGTTTCCCCCCATCTGACAATGGCCGCAATGACCGACGGCGCAGTGCATGCTGCGCTCCATGCTGAGCCACAAGTCCTCCCCCGCCACGCCGCGCCGCAGTAACTCCTGCACGGCCGCCCGCATCATGGGCTCGGGGCCGCACATCATCACCAGCGCACCGGGATCGAACTGCACGCGGTCGAAGAGGACCGTTACCGGCCCCACCTGCCCGAACCAGCCGGGACTGCCCACGTCCGCCGCCAGCCCCACCTGCACCTCGGGCAGCCGACTCCAGGCTTCGTACTGGTCGCGCCAGATGAGGTCGTCGGTATGCTTGACCCCTTGCAGGATGGTGAGCCGCCCGAAGCGTTCCCGTCGCCGCAGGATGTAGTGGATGACCGAAACCACCGGCGCGCAGCCCAGCCCCCCGGTGAGGAGCACGATATCCCTGCCTTCGGCCAGCTTCAGGGGCCAGCCCCGGCCGTAGGGCCCGCGCAGGCCCAGGCGGGCGCCCTTCCCCAGGCGCGCCAGCCCCTGGGTGACCCGACCCACGGCACGGATGGTATGGTCGATGCGGTGCGCATCTTCGGGATCGGAGACGATGGAAATGGGCACCTCACCCACCCCGTACAGATAAACCATGTTGAACTGGCCCGGCTGAAAGCGATAGCGGATCTGCATTTCCGGGTCGGTGAAGGCGAGACGCAGGGTGAAGATGGTGGGGGACTCCTGAACGCGCTCCAGGACCTCCACTTCGTGGGGAAGGTAAGGATCAGGCATGATCCTCTCCGCAGATGGCCGTCGCTTCCACGGTGATGTCGATGCCCGCCGGACACCAAGCGATGCAGCGTCCGCAGCCCACACAGCCGGAGCGGCCATACTGGTCGTGCCAGCTCCCGAGCTTGTGGGTCAGCCACTGGCGATAGCGCAGGCGGGTATCAGCGCGGATGACGATACCGTGGATAGAGCTGTGTCCCTCGGTGAAACAGGAGTCCCATTGTCGGGAATGGGTACTGCTCAGGCCGTCCAGGGCAGGCTCCTCCATCTCGGCGTGGCAGAAACAGGTGGGACAGACGGAGCTGCAGTTGGTGCAGGACAGACAGCGCTGGGCCACATCGTCCCAGCGGGGATGGTGAAGGTTGGCAAAGAGGCCATCACGCAGGTTGCGGGACGGCAGGGCGCGTTGCTGCGCCTGGGCGGCCGCAACGATCTCTCCGTCAGCGGTGGCCTGCTGGGCAGGATCCAGGGCTTCGAGGGGCAATTGCCCGAGCAGCGCTTCGCCCTTGGGGCTCCCCGCGGTCACAATGAAGCCCTCGTCGAGTTCCGCCAGTGCCAGGTCGAAACCCGATTCAGCCCGCGGCCCGTCGCCGGTAGAGGCGCAGAAGCAGGTGGCCGCGGGATGGGTGCAATGCACCGCCACCAGAAAAAGGTTCTTGCGCCGGGCTTCATAATGGGGATCCGGGAAAGGCCCCTCCAGAAAGTGCTGGTCCTGCAGACGCAGCGCCGCGAGATCACAGGCGCGCACGCCGATGACGGCGGCGGGCAGGGCTTCCGATTTCTTGGGGTGAAAGGTGATGCCTCCATCACTCCCCGCAGCGCTGGTCCAGAGGGCCTCGTGAGGGGCAAAGAGCAGCGGCTTGAGGGCCTGGGGACCATTGGCCCAGGCGAAACAGCGCGGGCTCTCGCCACGGTGAAGCCGATACGTGCCCGGCTGCTGATGGTCGTGGACCCCCCGTGGCAGATCGTCGGCACTGTCCAATCCTTCATAAACAATGGCGCCGTCCCGCACCTTGGGACCCAGACAGAGGTAGCCCGCCGCGGTCAAGGCGGCCAGCAGTTGCTGGAAGTAGGGGCGGGGAAGAAAATTGGGTGCGACCATCAGATGCAAACCCCAATGACTTGGTGATAGCAAATAGTATAGACGAAAATTTGTTGCAAAAACCGCGATGAGGATTACGGGTTGGTGCCGAGGCGCCACTGAGGCCATATGCTTTGTGGCTGCTGGTCGAGAATGGCGGCGTAGACAACGGTGTTGGTAAGCACGCTCTGCACATAGTGGCGGGTCTGTTGGAAGGGGATGTTCGCGGTGAAAATCGGACCAGCCCATGGCCCCGGGGGTGGTGTCCAACGGTTCAGCCAGCGTTGTGGTGCGCCGGGTCCGGCGTTGTAAGCGGCCGCCGCCAGCAACTCGGAGCCGCCAAAATGCTGTTGCTGAAGGCTGAGATAGTGAGAACCCAAGGTCAGGTTACCGCTGACGCTGTGCAGATCGGCGTTGGCGGCTGCGGCTACATGGGTCTGTAGCCACTGGGCTGTGGCAGGCATCACCTGCATCAGCCCCTGTGCGCCGACGTCGGACTGGATGCCGAATGCAAAACCAGATTCCTGCCGGATCAAACCGGCCAGGAAGGCGCGGCGCAGGCCGGTCTGGGTGGCGGCAGCGTTGATTTTCTGTGCATAGGGAAGCACATAGCCTTGTTGCCAGTCTTCTCCCCCGCGAATCAGACTGCTCGCATGAATACCCAGCAACCACGCCTCATGCTGAAAAGCCACCTGGGCCGCCGCTTTGATCTCCGCCGTCCCGTTCAGCCCCTTCAAAAACTGGTCCCATTCGGTGAGGGCGTCGAAATAGAGTCCGAGATGATAGAGTGTGATTGCGGTCCGCTCGGGGGCATTATTACCGGGTGTGGCGCGCGCTTCGGTCGGTGCGGGCGGATCGCCAGGCTTTAAGGTCAGTGGCTTGTTGAGGGTCGCCATAGCCAGTTGCCCGTAATAAGTCCAGGGAGATTCCAGAGCTGCCAGCAAAGTGTGGGCAGCCTGCGTATGTCCGCGGTGCAGCAGCGCGACGGCGGACCAGAATTGCCACTGCCGCTGCTGGCGTTGGACGGCGTCCATCTGCTGTGTGGCCTGCTCCACCATGCTCCAGTTGCCATCGCGTAAAGCGGTACGCACCATCCAGGCCAATAGTTGTGGCCGGGGGCGAAACTGCGGATCAGCGGCGTAGGCTTGCGCATACCAGTGTCCGGATTCGGAACGAAAGGACAGGGTGGCATGATAGGCACTGTTATAAAGTACCAGCGACTTATCAGCAGAAGAGAGAACGCCGAGGGTCCGCACAAACTGTGCCGCCTGCGCGGGGTGAGTGGCAGCGAGGCGCAGCAGGGCGAGGACCAGTAGATGGGTCTGGCCAGCTGGCCATTTGTTGCTGCCATAATGCTGAATCTGCTGAGATATCCACGCGGCAGGTGCAGTTACCGTCGGCGCAAGTTGGCCGGATTGCACCGGCGGTAAAAAAGGCGCAAAGCGCAGTGCAGCGTCAAAAGCGGAAGCCTCGTACATTTGTTGCAGGCGCAGCCACAGTTCTGGTGGCGTGATTTGCCCCTGTTCCAGATAAACACGCGCCATGGCGTTGCAGGCATGATCATTCGCTGCGGCGCCGCTCCAGAGGAAGAAT
This sequence comes from Acidithiobacillus ferrivorans, assembly GCA_018853935.1. Taxonomy (GTDB): domain Bacteria; phylum Pseudomonadota; class Gammaproteobacteria; order Acidithiobacillales; family Acidithiobacillaceae; genus Acidithiobacillus; species Acidithiobacillus ferrivorans. The sequence goes on along the minus strand of JAAOMR010000047.1, from coordinate 31,261 downwards.
GGGGCGACCACCATGCTGGTGCTGAGCAGTGGATCGCGCGCGGCGTCACAGCGCAAGCTGATCAGATCGGGGATGCTGCCAGCCTGAAACACCCGGGTAAAATTTGACCAGTCTTTGCGCTGGGCGAGTTCCGCCAGCCACTGTTGGCGCAACAAATGATGCGCTACCCCGCTCGGATAGTGCTTCGCATAGCGTTGATACTGGTCTTGGGTCACGGATTTGAGGCGGGGTTGCAGAGACCAGTACCCTACCCATGGCCCCATGTAGGTATTTTCTAATTCAGGTAGCGCGTTGGCGGCAGGGCGATAATCACCCTGGGCGAAAGCGCTTGCCGCCGAGTTCAGGAGTCGCTTCTGAACGGCGTTGAGGGTGTCGGTCGCCGCAACTGCCGTACCGCAACTCACCAATAATGCCAGCGACATCAAGACCGCTGCAGGGCGCGGAAGGCGCATTTTCAAGACGGCTTCAAACACAGCCATCGACTGCGCGCTGGGGGATGGAGGCAAGCCGCTGAGGATGGTCTTTAGCCAGGAGAGTGATATGCAAAACAATCCGTCCGCAAAGATTCTTGCCGTGACCTATCACGCCATGAGATTCGCCATTGGCAGCCGCTTGCTGAAGAATGGCGATCATTTTATCTGCTGTCCGTGCTGCTTTCATACGTCTTGCTTCCTAGAGTTCGCCGACGAAATCAGATGGCTTGCAGGGCTGACCAGTGCGCCTCTGGTAACCCCATCTATAATGCCACCAAGCGTGCCATTCAGGAAGCGTCGTGGCTCGGGTGCCTCAGCGCCGGGTTTCGGGCAGCGGCGCGAGAAGAGAGGCAAGATCGTCAGGACCGAAACGGAGCTTTTCTTTCTGCGCTTTTTCCAGCACGCCGGCGGCGAGGATGGCCTTTTTCTCCTGCAATGCCAGAATTTTTTCCTCAATACTCCCGGCAATAATCAGTTTGTAAACAAAAACCTGACGTTTCTGGCCGATGCGGTGGGCACGATCAGTGGCTTGATTTTCGGCGGCGGGATTCCACCATGGATCATAGTGAATTACGGTGTCTGCTGCCGTGAGGTTGAGGCCGACCCCGCCCGCCTTGAGGCTGATCAGGAAGAGCGGCACTTCACCGCGCTGAAAGCGGTCGATGGGCGTCTTGCGATCCTGAGTGCTGCCGGTGAGTAGCACGTAAGGGATATGCATCTTGTCGAGGCGTGCACTGATCAGGGCGAGCATCTCGGTGAATTGTGAAAACAGCAGAATCTGGCGACCTTCCGCCAGCAATTCCGGAATCATCTCCATGAGCAGCGATAGTTTGGCGCTCTCCTGTACTTTACGCGCCTTCTCGCTCTTGAGCAGGCGCGGGTCACAACAGACCTGGCGAAGTTTGAGCATGGCGTCGAGGATGACGATCTGGCTGCGTTGAAAACCTTTGGCGGCGATTTCCTGGCGGATACGTTCATCCATGGCACTGCGCACGGTTTCATAAAGGTCGCGCTGAGCCCCGTCAATATCCATGGAGCGGATGATGATGGTTTTCTCGGGGAGTTCTTTGGCGACTTCTTCCTTGCGCCGACGCAGGATGAACGGGCGTACCCGGCGGGCAAGCAAATCCAGACGTTCAGCATCTCCATGGCGTTCAATAGGCCCGCGCCAGACGCGCTGGAAGCTGCGCTGGTCGCCGAGAAACCCGGGTAGAAGGAAGTCGAATTGTGCCCAGAGTTCGCCAAGATGGTTTTCCAGCGGTGTGCCGGTGAGGGCGAGTCGGTGCCGGGTGGGGATCTCGCGAATAGCTTCGGCGGCGCGGCCCTGCGCATTTTTGACCATCTGCGCCTCGTCGAGAATCAACAGATGAAAACTCTGGGCCTTGAGTGTCTCAATATCTCGCCAGACCAGGGGATAGGTGGTAAGAATCAGATCATTGCTGGGTATTTCAGCAAAGCGACTGCTGCGCTCTTTACCATGCAGGGCGAGCACCCGCAGGTCGGGGGCGAAGCGCTCTGCTTCTTCCCGCCAGTTATGGATCAGGGAGGTGGGCATGATGATCAGGGCGGGATCGGTCAGGCGGCCGCTCTCCTTCTCCAGCAGGAGATGGGCGAGGGTCTGCGCGGTTTTGCCGAGGCCCATATCATCCGCGAGAATGCCACCTAAGTGGTGCTCGCGCAGAAATTGCAGCCAGGCAAGCCCGTCCTGCTGATAAGGGCGCAGAGGGAGGGCGAAACCGGCGGGTAGCGCGACTGGTGTAATCTCCCCATTCTGGGGCAGGCGCTTTGCCAGGGCGCGCACGGCATCCATACCCTCGCTACGCCACTGGCTGCTATCCGCCAACTGGGTGAGCCGTGGCGCGTCAAAGGCGGACATCCGCAGAGGGCCTGGAGCGCCAAGGCTGAACAGGTCGATGAGGGTGCCGACCAGTGGCTTCAGGCGATCTGCCGTGGTCTGGATGGGCACACCCGCCGGGGTGTGCAGGTGAACGTGCTCATCATCCGGGATCGTGCTGAGACCACCCGGATCCAACCAGCGCGGATCGCGGGCGAAGAGGGCGCCAAGCAGGGGGGGCAGTGCCAGCCGCTTGCCGTCTACCACGATGCCGACATCCAGGCCCAGCCAGCCTTCTTCTTCGGCGCCATCCACCTGCATATCCCATTCGTCCACTTGCAGGAAGTAATGGCGGAAGCCATCGGGCCAGCGCACTTCCCAGCCTTGTTCGCGAAGCGCTGCAACACGCGTTGTCATGAATCCGTCCCAGTCGGCCTCACTGGTTAGCCCGTAGATGGAATGCGGCAACAGCGACAAACTGTGGAAGATGCTGGCGTTGACGGGCTTCAGGCCGGTTTTGCCCAGTGCTTGCAACGCCCGCTTTTCGGCAGCCGTGTCGCGTTTTATGCGAACCATTTCGCCATTGTTGAGGGTCTGGATGACACTGTCGTCGTCTATGGCGATGTGCGCGGGACCATACACAAAAGTGGGTTGCGCATAGTCGAAGCGGCAGCTAGGGCCCCATTGGCCGGCATAGTCGCGGTGCGCTTGAATGCCGAGGAGTGCCAGGGTGTCGCACCAGAGCAAGGCTTGCAGCGGCGCAGCAATCTCCCGTAACTCTTGTTCGGGATCGGTCACGGGTGCGGGGAGTCCAGGCGCCGACTGTTCCAGCATCTCACGCAAAAGGGTGGCTTCTTGCGCATTAAGGGGGGGGGCCTGTAACAGATCGCGCAGGACTGTGACCGGCATGTCCGTGTCGATCGGGCCGATTTCCTGGGTTTCTCCATCCAGATACCAGGTGATATCCAGGGGTAGGTAGCCACTGGCGGCTGGCGTGGTTTCCAACGCCGGAGACTGCTCCCCACCCTTGCCGACTTTCCAGGTCAGCGTGCCGGGCCGGTTGTCGCCCAGTCGCAGGGCTGGGTTGCTTAGTGTGTTGCCGAAGAGACGCCCTGTACCTGCGAGTAAGGCGAGCACTGCGGCGCCGTGGCGGGGGCCGAGATCAAATTCACCGGTTTGGCTGGCGTAGGGGTCCTCCAGCAGCAAGCGCCGCAAGGCGCGTTGGTCCGTTTCGTCAATAAAGCTGGGTGGGCGGCGTAGAGCGCCTTCAAAATTGTACCAAAGGGTGAGATCAGTACATTCTCCCATCTTGTTCAGGCGAGCCTTGCGACAGCTGAGTACCGGACCCTGATGGCGCCTGCTGTTTAGTTCCAGCAGCCAGTATAGGGCGTAAGTGCTGGTCGATGGCTTGCGTTTGGGCGGATCCAGGTGGGAGCGCAGTTCGCTCAGCCATTGCATCACATGGGGGCGTAACACCGGCGTCGGCGCCGTGTTGCTGCGCTGGGCGAGGAGGGCGAGCAGCACTGCTGTGACATGCTTGCAGCGACCGCCCACCGGGCAGGTACACAGCGTCACCAGGTGCCCCTGGCTGAGGTGAATGTCTACCCGGTACGGCTTGCATGCCGTGCCCTGAACCAGGGCGCTGAGGTCGGTGCTGCCGCGGTGCTCCAGATGGCTGATGGATTTCTGATAAGGCTGGGCCTTGCGAATCTCCAGATCACCCAGCCAACTGCGGATGTCTTCATAGCTGTACGTCTCCAGCGTGGGCATCGTACTGGCGTTGCGGTGCCAGTTCATCCAGTCGTTTTTGGTAGGCATGGGTTTGCTCAGTGGGGTAACCATTATCAGGAAATGCACTCGGGCGATGCCGCAGCGCAAACCGCAGATAGTACACAGTCGAGGGGTAAGAGGGGAAGCAGTTCGAACTGGTCGCCAGTATCACCGCCAGCGCCTTACCGTTATCATGAGCGGAACAGCGGGCACAGAGAGGGCTGATGATGGTGGCTTTTGGGACGAGTGGATTGCGGGGGCTGGTGGTAGATCTTACGGATCAGGTCGTTTATGTACACACGCGGGCCTTTCTGCGCTATCTCGCGGAAATCGGCGAGTTTCACGCCGGGGACGCGATGATACTGGGCGGCGACCTGCGTCCGAGCACGCCGCGGATGCTGGCTGCGGCCTGGGCAGCCGTCCTGGCGGAAGGCGGGCAACCGGGCTTTGCCGGATATCTTCCCGCACCGGCACTGGCTTTTGCGGGCTTGACGACGGGGGTACCATCGCTGATGGTCACCGGCAGTCATATTCCGTTTGATCGCAACGGCATTAAATTTAACCGCCCGCATGGAGAACTGATGAAGGCGGATGAAGCCGGGATTCTGCGTCAGGATGTGACGGTGGATGCAGCCCTTTTCGATGCTGTGGGCGCGCTGCGCAAGTTACCTGTTTTGCCCGCTGCCGATCCGCGCTGGCTGACGCTCTATCAACAGCGTTACCAGGTTTTTTTCGGCGCGAACAGCCTTGCCGGATGGCGACTGGGCGTCTACCAGCACTCTGGCGTCGCCCGTGATCTGCTGGTAACGCTGCTGGAGTCGCTGGGTGCCGAGGTGCTGCCCCTGGGGCGCTCTGCGGATTTCGTGGCGCTGGACACCGAGGCCCTGCGCCCCGAAGACACGGTTCTGGCGCAGCGTGCGGTAGCTGAGCACCATCTCGATGCGCTTCTGACTACGGACGGCGATGCTGATCGTCCCATGATCGCTGACCATGAAGGTCACTGGTGGCGTGGCGATGTGCTGGGGATTCTGACGGCCCATGCTTTAGGCGCCCATACGGTAGTCACACCGGTAAGCAGCAATACGGCGCTGGAATTGTCCGGCTTTTTCCCGGAAATCCGGCGCACCCGGATTGGCTCTCCTTATGTCATAGCGGCGATGCAGGTCGCTTTGCAGGAAGGACAGGCACCGGTCTGCGGTTATGAAGCAAACGGCGGTTTTCTGCTGGGCAGCCCGATCACCCGGAATGGCCACACCCTGGCGGCACTCCCCACCCGCGATGCGATTCTACCCATGTTGACGGTGCTCACGGCGGCGAAAGAGCGGGGCGTTCCCCTGGCGAATTTGCTGGCCGATCTCCCACCCCGCTTTACCGCCAGTGACCGCTTGCAAAATTTCCCCACGGTGCTGAGCCAGCAGTATCTGGATGCCTTTCGCAGCGCGGATAAGGTGGCCAATCTCGCGGCCTTCAGTTCTGCCTTCGGAGCAATTGTGGGTGACGCGCAGCACATGGATTTGGCGGACGGTATTCGGGTGACCCTCGCGCAGGGCGGCATCATTCATCTGCGACCTTCCGGTAACGCACCTGAACTGCGTTGCTACACGGAGGCCGATAGTACGGAGCAAGCCGAAACCATGCTGTGTGCCGCCTTACGGATTATGGATGGCTGGCGTGTCTGAGCGGCGGGTGCGGCGCATCTCTTTTCCACGCGTCTGGTGGGTGTACATCGGCACCGGCCTGATTATTGCGGACCTGCTGCTCATGGTGCTGCGCTATCTGGGCGTGGTGTTCAAGACTAACGCCGTGGCGGAGCTGGCGGTCCACCATGGCGTCGATGCCGAGGCGCAAGGTCTGCTGCATCTGGCGAATGTGTTGAATATGGTTCACTGGAAATGGATCGGCGAAATTTTCCTGGTCGGCGTTGTTTTACTCTTTATCGGAATGTGGAAACCCTTTTATCGAAAAAAATAATTCCGCCAATCTTCAGCCGGTGCCCTGACTGCGCAGATAATCCTCATAGGTGCCCTTGAAGTCCTGGATACCCTGCGGGGTAAATTCGATAATGCGGGTGGCCAGTGACGAGACAAACTCCCGGTCGTGACTGACAAAAAGCAGAGTTCCGTCGTATTTCTCCAGGGCTGAGTTGAGAGACTCAATGGATTCCATGTCCAGATGGTTGGTCGGCTCATCGAGAATCAGCACATTCGGTTTCTGCAGGGTGAGCTTGCCGAAGAGCATCCGGCCCTTTTCGCCACCGGAGAGCACCTTGACCGAACGATTGACCTGATCCTGCCCGAAGAGCAAACGGCCCAGTACGCCACGGATCACCTGATCATCATCGCGCTCACCGCGCCACTGGCACATCCAGTCGAAAAGCGTCATGTCCACCGCAAATTCCGGGGCATAATCCTGGGCGAAGTAGCCGATCCGCGCATTTTCCGCCCATTTTATTTCACCGGCATCCGGTGTTAATTCACCTACCAGACAGCGCAACAAGGTGGTTTTGCCCAGGCCATTGGAGCCGATAATGGCAAGCCGCTCGCCCGCCTCCACATGTAGGCGCATTTTGTGAAACAGACGCAGTTCGCCAAAGGATTTGCTCAGATCCTTACCATCCAAGGCATTGCGATAGAGTTTACGTTCCTGATTAAAAACCAGATACGGATTCTGGCGGCTGGAGGGCTTCACCTCTTCGAGCTGGATTTTCTCTAACTGGCGGGCGCGGGAAGTTGCTTGCTTGGCCTTGGAAGCATTAGCAGAGAAGCGGCTGACAAAGCCCTGCAGTTCCGCCATTTTTTCTTTTTTCTTGTCATTATCGGCAAGTAACTGATCCCGTACCAAGGTCGATGCCTGCATATATTCATCATAATTACCGGGATACATACGCAGCTCGCCATAATCCAGATCAGCCATATGGGTACAGACGCTGTTCAGAAAATGACGGTCATGAGAAATGATGATGATGGTACTGCTGAGGTTGTTGATAAGATCTTCCAACCACTGAATGGTATGAATATCGAGGTTGTTGGTCGGTTCATCCAGCAGCAGAATGTCCGGGTCGGCAAAAAGCGCCTGCGCCAGCAGCACCCGCAGTTTCCAGCCCGGCGATACCGCCGCCATCAACCCGCCGTGCTGCTCCAGCGGAATACCCACACCGCTCAGCAATTCACCGGCGCGGGACTCAGCTGCATAGCCGCCCAACTCGGCGAACTCACCCTCTAAATGCGCCACTTCCATCCCTTCTTCGTCGGTCATCTCCGGCAGGGCATAAAGGCGATCGCGTTCCTGTTTGACCCGCCAGAGTTCGGCATGGCCCATAATGACCGTGTCCAGCACGGTGCACTCTTCAAAGGCAAACTGATCCTGCCGCAGCTTGCCGAGACGCTCGCCGCTACTCAGGCTGACGTGTCCGGAGCTGGGCTCCAGATCGCCACCGAGAATCTTCATCAGCGTCGTTTTGCCGCTGCCATTGGCCCCGATGAGGCCATAGCGGTTGCCATTGCCAAATTCGACAGAGACGTTTTCAAAGAGGGCTTTGGCCCCGAACTGCATGGTGAGATTGGCGGTGCTGAGCAAGATCGACTCCGGATAATCGGTAACTGGGGCTGATAACGGGCGCGATGATAACATTGATTCGCTTGGCGCGTCCTTACTATTCGATCAGCAGGGTGGCGTATGTGGATAGCTTTTAACACAGGATTTAGTATCCTCTACAGATACCCATAACATGACAAGCCCGCTCAATTGACCCTTTTGACACCCTACCAAAGCCAATACTATGCATGGCTGCTGACCCGACGGGCGGCCGGAGATACCGTAGACTCACTGGCCTCCACGTTGGTGGATGCACAGGTCGATCTCAATCCGCATCAGGTGGATGCAGCGCTTTTTGCGTGTAAAAACCCGCTTTCGCGCGGGGTTATTTTGGCAGATGAGGTGGGTTTGGGTAAAACTATTGAGGCCGGACTCGTCGGCGACAACCTGCTGGGCTTGTTTGCCAGCGCATGGGGAATTGTATGAAAAAGCGCATCATTACCGTCAGTGGGGTCGAAGTCGCCGTTGTCAGCCGCCATGAGCAGGACTACATCTCGCTCACCGACATGCTCAGGAATTTCGGCGATGAGAGCATCCTGTACAACTGGCTGCGCAACCGGAACACGATTGAGTTCCTTGGCATTTGGGAGCAACTCTACAATCCGGGTTTCAAACCTCTCGAATTCGATAGGTTTAGGAGCCAGGCAGGATTAAACAGCTTCGCGTTGTCGCCCAAAAAGTGGATCGAGGCCACCGCCGCCATCGGCCTGTATGCCAAGGCAGGCAGGGGTGGTGGCACCTATGCGCATCGCGATATTGCCTTCGAGTTCGGCTCCTGGCTTAGCCCGGAGTTCAAGCTCTATCTCATCAAAGAGTTTCAACGCCTCAAGGATGAAGAAGCGCGAAGCACAGCGCTGGAGTGGAGCTTTCAGCGGACGCTGTCCAAGGTCAACTACAAGATTCACACCGATGCCATCAAGGAACACCTGATCCCGCCGCGTTTGAGCAAGGCGCAGGCGAGCACGGTATATGCGAGCGAAGCCGACCTGCTCAATGTCGCGCTGTTTGGTCTGACTGCCTCGCAATGGCGGCAGGCTAACCCGGAGCAGCCGGGTAATATGCGCGACAGCGCCACATTGGAGCAACTGGTCGTACTTTCCAATCTCGAAAGTCTTAACGCTGTGCTCATTCATCAGGGCATGGCTGCACCCGCGCGCCTGACGCAGTTGAATGCCATTGCCATCACCCAGATGCGTTCGCTGCTGGGCTGGGGTGCTATTCGGCAACTGGGTGCGACCAAAACGAAGCTCCAAAAATGAGCAAACAAAAACTCGAACTCACCTGGATCGGCAAGGACAAGCGGCCTCGCCAGGAGCCGCGCATTATGGGTCGCCGCTGGATCATGATCGAGCTGGGCGAGCACTGCCACACCCACATCATTCCGCGCCTGAAGAAGGTGATCGACGGCGACGACCCCGGCGGGATCACGCAGGCCGTCGGCTGGCAAGGCGGCGGCGGTTTCCGCTATTACCGCCTCGCGCCCAGCCTCATCGTCAACGATCGCTGGGGTAACTCGGTGATTAACCCCGACTACAACGCGGCGCAACTGGCCGAGGCGTTGTGCAAGCTGGAGGGCTTCAGCTATGCGCCGTCGGAAACCCGCTGGTGGCAGCACGGGCATTCCAGCGAGCGCGATTTCATCTATGTCACCACGCAGAATCTGTCGGCGGAGCAGTTGCAGGCGCTATCGGATGAGGTGGGCGGTGAGCAAAGCCTGCTGATCTGCTGCGCCGCCTTCCACAGTGTGACCGCTGCCAGGGCCGCCGAGCGCTGGCCGAATCTGACGCTGAAGAAAATTCCGAAAATGGTGCTGGCCCGCTGCGAATGGGGACATGACGATTACAGTCTGAACGTGGCCAACCTGCCGATAGCCGCACCAGTCCCGTTGGAGACTATGCTTTCGCCGGGTCGGGGCAAGGGGGTGAACACGAATACGGCGATCCCGGAACAGGGCACTTTATTTGAGGAGCCATCCTGATGAATCGCGATATAGCCATCGCTGCGCTGGCGCGTAGCAAACCCATATTGGCGACACGCTTCGGCGTGACGCGGTTGGCGCTCTTTGGTTCTACCGCACGGGGAACGCGTCGATCGGACAGCGATGTGGATGTGCTGGTGGCATTCGACGGAGTGGCCAGTGCTGCGCGCTATTTCGGTGTGCAATTTTATCTGGAAGATGTTTTGGGCTGCCCTGTTGATCTCGTATCGGAAAAAGCGCTGCGGGCTGAACTGCGCCCCTTCATTGAGCAGGAGGTCGTAGATGTCTGAACCAGCGCGGGCATGGCATTTCTATTTGGACGATATGATTGGCTTTGCGGAAAAGGTGTTGGCTTATACGGAAGCATTTGATCAGGCAGGCTTTGAAATCAGCGCACTAAACTACGACGCGACGTTGCGCAATCTGGAATTGATCGGTGAAGCGGCGACGCATATTCCCGAATCGGTGCGAGCAGCCCATGCCGATATCCCCTGGCGCATGATTATCGCCACCAGAAACCGGCTGATTCACGGTTATCTGGGGGTCGATAATGACACGGTATGGAGCATCATTCAGGATGAAGTGCCGGTCTTGTTGCAGAAGCTGGAGGCAATGCGCCGGGAGCAAAACCCATGAATCAGCGCGTTCTGCATCATGTCAGCGGGCGATTGTCGTTGCGCCCGCCGCAAGCGGAATCGTTGGCCAAGCTGGTACAGGCGCTGGACGCGGCGCCCGGATGCGCGAGGTGCTGGGCGACAGCTACTTTGACTATCTGGCCAATTTGCCGGATTTGGTGCTGCTGATGGATGAGTCGCATCGTTACCGGGCACAGGCGGGCATGCGCGCCATCAATGAACTTAACCCGCTGTTTGGGCTGGAATTGACCGCGACGCCGTTTATCGAATCCAGCCGTGGGCCGGTGCCCTTCAAAAACGTCGTGATGGATTACCCCCTCGCTCGGGCTTTGGAGGATGGCTTCGTTAAAGAGCCTGCTGTGGTCACCCAGCGTAATTTCACCGCCAGCGCCCATACACCCGACGAATTAGAGAAAATCAAACTGGAAGATGGGGTGCGCCTGCATGAAAGCACCAAGGCCGAGTTGCTGACCTATGCCCGCGAAAATAGGGTCAACGTGGTGAAACCCTTCATGCTGGTCATCGCGCGGGATACCACCCACGCTACCCAACTCAAAGCGCTGATCGAGTCGGATGCCTTCTACGCCGGGCGTTATGCGCAAAAGGTCATTCAGGTGGACTCCAGTCGTACCGGTGCGGAGGAGGAGGTGATGGTCACCCGCCTGCTCGCGGTAGAAAGCGTCGATGAACCCACGGAAATCGTGATTCACGTCAACATGCTCAAGGAAGGTTGGGATGTGACCAACCTCTACACGATTGTGCCGCTACGCGCGGCCAATGCCCGCACCCTCATCGAGCAATCCATCGGACGCGGCCTGCGCCTGCCCTATGGCAAGCGCACCGGTGTGGCGGAGGTGGACCGACTGAACATTGTCGCCCACGACAAGTTTCAGGAAATCATTGATGAAGCGAACCGGGGTGACTCACCTATTCATTTGCAGCAGGTTATTCTGGACGCGCCCGGTAGCGATGATCAGAAAGTCAGCTTCCAGGTGGTTTCTGGCGTGATGGCGCGGCTGGGTCTTGCTGGCGTTGCTGACGACGCGTTGGTGGTAGCGGGTAACGTTGGCGCGATACCTTCTGTTTTTGCGCCTGTTTTTAGCACGGAAGCAGAACGGCAAGCGGCGCGTATGGTACTGGATGTCATCGGCAGCTATGAAACTCGGTGTGACTTGGTGCCCGTTGCGGGCGCGCTGCGGGATGCAGGGATACAGGCACAAATCAGGGCTGAGGTGGCTGAACGACTGAAGCCGCTTCAAGGCAATCTGCTGGCTGGTGCGGTAGAAGGAGAAGCCGTGCCGGACTTGTCCGCCGTGGTGGCGAAGACCACCGAAATGCTGATTCAGCAGAGTATGGATATCCCCCGCATCGCCGTGGTGCCGACGGGCGAAGTCACGACGGGTTTCCATCCCTTCCAGTTGGCGGCCCTGCCGAATTTTCAGCCCGGCCAACGGGAGATCGTCGGTCAGGAATTGCGCGGTAATACCCAGTTTACCCTCAGCGGTGGCAGTGGTCTGCGGGAGCGGCGATTGGCTGACTATCTTGTCAAAAAACTCGTGGATTATGATGATATTGATTATTTCACCCAGGCGGATTTGCTGTATGACCTTGCTGAGCAATGTATTACCCATTACGCGGCGCAAAATTACGCCGAGAGCGAGCTGCATGAGATTCTGAATACTTACGGAGCTGAACTTGCCCGACTGATTCACGCCGAAATGATGGCGCATTTCTGGGAGGCAGCGACCGGCTATGAGGTGCAGGTAAGCCGGGGTTTTACGGCGCTGAGGCCGTGCAATTATACGGTAGCGGCAGGGCAGGGCGTTCACCACTTCCGGGAAACGGTCAGCGAACCCGTCCGCATCAAGCAGATGCTCTTTGGCGGCTTTGCGCGTTGTCTGTATCCATTGCAAAAATTCGACTCTGATACGGAGCGTCGTTTTGCGGTCATTGTGGAGCGCGATGCCTTGAAATGGTTTAAGCCTGCCAAGGGACAATTTCAGATGTACTACAAGCTGGGTGCCGAACAGCCCGAATATATCCCGGATTTCGTCGCGGAAACCGACACAACCGTTTTTATGGCGGAAACCAAAGCGCGCAGTGAACTCAACGCGCCGGAAGTCCGGGCCAAGGCAGCGGCCGCTGCGCGCTGGTGTAAACACGCATCGGATCATGCCGCGCAGGTCGGCGGCAAGCCCTGGAAGTATCTCCTGATCCCCCATGATGACGTGGTAGAATCCAAGAGGTTGATGGATTTTTCTCGTTTTGAAGTGGCGAATGTTCAGGATGGGCACATTTTGATAGCTTGACAGATTCGCTCAGCTTCCCGTACCTTGCTTAGTGAATCGTTATAAACGCTAGGGGCGTCCACGTCGTGGGCTGAGAGGTACCCTTGGAACCTGATCCGGGTTATGCCGGCGTAGGGAAGCGCGAGCTCAGCACACCTGTCCGCATCTTCCTCCCGCATCCTGATTTTGTTCCGCAATAATCGGATAAATTTTTAGGAGGAATGATTGATGGCTACCCGCCCCACAGATGTTGTGAACACCATGCAGGACGCCGTGGTAACCTGCGGCCCGATTCCCGGCTCACACAAGCGTTATCTCGCCGGGGAGATGTTCCCGGAATTGCGTGTCCCCCTGCGAGAGATCCAGCAGAGCGATTCGCGGAAACGGGACGGCAGCCTCGAAATCAATCCTTCTATCCCGGTCTATGATTGCAGCGGTCCCTACACCGACCCGGACGCGATCATCGATATTCATGCGGGCTTGCCTGCCCTGCGCTGGCAGTGGTCGCCGACAGATACGGCTATTGCCAGCCGCCCCGAGCCCAGTTCCGCCTATGGCCGTGCCCGTCTGGCGGATGTCCGCACGGCCGATCTGCGTTTCAATCATCGCCGCGAAATCCGCCGGGCGGCCAATGGCGGCAACGTCTCCCAGATGCACTATGCGCGGCATGGCATCATCACCCCCGAGATGGAGTTCGTCGCCATCCGCGAAAACCAGGGTCTGGAGCGTCTGCGCGCCAGCCATCCGGCGCTGTTCCGCGCCCATCGTGGTGAGTCCTTCGGCGCGCAGATCCCCGACACCATTACCCCGGAATTTGTGCGTGACGAAATTGCCCGGGGCCGCGCCATCATTCCCGCCAATATCAACCATCCGGAGTTGGAGCCGATGATTATCGGCCGCAATTTTCTGGTGAAGATCAATGCCAATATCGGCAACTCTGCAGTCAGCTCGTCCATCGCTGAAGAAGTGGAAAAAATGGTCTGGTCGATCCGCTGGGGTGCCGATACGGTCATGGATTTGTCCACCGGCAAGCATATTCACGAAACCCGCGAATGGATTATCCGCAATAGCCCCGTGCCCATCGGTACCGTGCCGATTTATCAGGCTTTGGAAAAGGTGGACGGTAAGGCCGAAGACCTCACCTGGGATCTCTATCGTGACACCCTCATCGAACAGGCGGAGCAGGGAGTGGATTACTTCACCATCCATGCCGGTGTCCTGCTGCGTTACGTCCCGCTGACCGCGCATCGCCTTACCGGTATCGTGTCGCGTGGTGGTTCCATCATGGCCAAATGGTGTCTCGCCCACCATCAGGAGAGCTTCCTCTATACCCACTTTGAAGAAATCTGCGAAATCATGAAGGCCTATGACGTGAGCTTCTCCCTTGGCGACGGGTTGCGTCCCGGTTCCCTGGCCGACGCCAATGACGAGGCCCAGTTTGCCGAGCTGCATACCCTGGGGGAACTCACCCAGATTGCCTGGAAGCACGATGTGCAGGTCATGATCGAAGGCCCCGGCCATGTCCCCATGCAACTCATCAAGGCCAATATGGAGGAGGAGCTGCAGCACTGTTTCGAGGCCCCGTTCTACACCCTTGGACCGCTGACCACGGACATTGCCCCTGGCTATGACCATATTACCAGCGCCATCGGCGCTGCCCAGATCGGTTGGTATGGCACGGCCATGCTCTGCTACGTCACGCCCAAAGAACATTTGGGCCTGCCGGACAAAAACGATGTGCGGGAGGGGGCGATTACCTACAAGATTGCCGCCCATGCCGCCGACCTGGCCAAGGGGCATCCCGGTGCGCAGGTGCGCGACAATGCCCTGTCCAAGGCGCGTTTTGAATTTCGCTGGGAGGACCAGTTTCACCTCGGGCTGGATCCGGAAAAGGCGCGGGAATATCACGACGAGACCCTCCCGCAGGAAGGCGCCAAGGCGGCCCATTTCTGCTCTATGTGCGGTCCGCATTTCTGTTCCATGAAAATCTCTCAGGATTTGCAGGAGTATGCCCAGTCTAAAGGCGAAGATATTGAGACCGCGCGCTTAGAAGGTATGCAGGAAAAGGCTGAGGATTTCAAACGGCTGGGGAAAAATATCTATCTCCGTTAATCAATATGACTGTCAGATATGACATACGCGAATTGGCAGAAGCTGTTATAGTTGGCATGCCTGCCGGGGAGAGTGCTCGTGTGCGGGTAGCGCGATCTGGCGTGTGAGCTACGATGGGGAGGGTCATGACGGATTTACTCAAGCAGTTACGACCGGAAATGACGTCGCTGTTAAACTGTTTTAGCGCTCCGGCGGTATTGCTTTGCTCAGATTACACGGTCCTTGCCGCCAATCAGGCCTACCGACGGGTTTTCGGTGATGGTAAGCCTTTACAGGGGCGGCGCTGTTACGAAATCATGGCGGAAGCAGGCTACACATGTCGTCAGGGGGGCAACCAGTGCCCCCTCGATACGTGTCAGCGTTCTGGTACCGATCAGCATGTGGTGCATAGCGGTACCTCCGGAAACGCCCAGATTGATCTGTACCCCATTCGCAACGATAACGCTGAAGTCGTTTATTTTCTCGAACTTCTGATTCTTATACCGCAGTCGGTTGTGCAATCCGCTCCAGCTATGGTCGGCAACTCCCCCGCCTGGCAGGACGTTACCGCGCTTATCCGACGAGCGGCCCCCAGTGAGGCCGTCGTATTGCTGCTGGGGGAGTCCGGCACGGGCAAAGAGCTGGCCGCCGCAGCCATACATCAGGGTAGCCGGGTTCGCAACGGGCCCTTTGTGGCGGTGGATTGCTCGGGATTGCCCGAAACCCTCTTTGAGAGTGAACTCTTCGGCCATGAGAAAGGAGCATTTACCGGCGCGCACTCGCGCAAAATTGGCTTGGTAGAAGCGGCTAATGGTGGCACCCTTTTTCTGGATGAAATCGGCGATATTCCCCTCAGCTTGCAGGTAAAACTCCTGCGCCTGCTGGAAACGGGT
Source organism: Acidithiobacillus ferrivorans (assembly GCA_018853935.1). Classification (GTDB taxonomy): domain Bacteria; phylum Pseudomonadota; class Gammaproteobacteria; order Acidithiobacillales; family Acidithiobacillaceae; genus Acidithiobacillus; species Acidithiobacillus ferrivorans. Next base: position 15,705 of record JAAOMR010000047.1, on the reverse strand, counting down.
TATTTCCGGCGAGTGGGGGGCGTGGAGCCGATTCGTTCGCAGTTCCGCCTGATCTCGGCTACACACCGCCCGCTGGAAAGAATGGTCGAGGAGGAGCGGTTCCGGCAGGATCTATATTATCGTTTGAATACCTTTCCTATCGTGTTGCCCGCGCTGCGTGAGCGCCTGGAGGATATTCCCCCGCTGGCGAAAGCTATTCTGCAGCGATTGCCCGTGGCCAAGGGTCTCCATCTTCATGCGGGCGCGCTGGATATGCTTCAACACTATGATTACCCTGGTAATATTCGTGAATTGCGCAACATCCTGGAGCGTGCCGCACTACTGGCTGATGATATCTGGATTCTCCCCGAGCATTTGCCCGCAAACCTTCAGCATCTGCCAGGGCAGAAGAAACCCGGCACGGCAAACGCCGTGTCTGCCAGACAGTCCTCCGTACCAGGCGTTGCAGAAATCATTCCTCTGGCGGAACTGGAAGAACAATATCTACGCTGGGCGCGGGGAAGTTACGGTGGGGATCGCCGCAGTCTGGCGCAACGTCTGGGCGTAAGCGAACGCACTTTATATCGTAAGTTAGATGCATTGAGGAGTCATACCGAACATGTCGTTGAGCCATAATGTTTGGCCGGAGGGTCTGCTGACGCGCCCCGGTCGCGATGCGGACGCTCCTTGCGTTGTGCTGCTGCACGGCCTCGGTGCCTCTATGGAAGACCTCGCCGGGGTGGCGGATCTTGTAGACCCGGAAGGCCGCTGCCGCTGGGTATTTCCCAATGCGCCTGTGCGCCCGGTCCGCATCAACGGCGGCAGACCGATGCGGGCCTGGTATGACATTTATGGTTCAGACAGTCATTCTGCGGAAGATGCGGAAGGATTACAGAACATGGCCAAGCGGCTCAGCGTCCTACTGGATCATGAGGCGGGTAAGGGATCATCTATCATTCTCGGTGGATTCTCGCAGGGCGGCGCCATGTCGCTCTATATCGCGTTGCATACCGGTTATGTGACCAAGGCGGTGCTTGCCCTGAGTGCCTACCTGCCGTTGCGCGCCCAGCTGTCGACAGCTACGGCCAAGTCGCCGCTGATATTTTTGGCGCACGGGCAACAGGACGCCGTCTTGCCCATTTCTTATATGGAGATTGCCCAGCAGATGATGGAAGTATTGGGTTATAAGATAAGCGCTCACCGTTATCCCATGGACCACACCCTTTGTGAGGACGAACTGCTGGATTTACGTACCTTTCTTCATACAATTGCTGATTCCCAGGAGACGATAGCATGCCAGTGAATGTGTTATGGATTGAACAATTCGTACATATTGTTGCCGTAGTGATCTGGATTGGCGGTCTTTTTTTCGCCACGGTCGTGTTGGCACCCGTTCTGCAGGCAGAAATCGCTCAGGCCAGCACCCGAATTCCTTTGCTGCACGTCATCCTGCGCCGATTTTTTCTGTGGGTCTGGATATCCGGTGTAGTATTGCTCAGCAGTGGTTACACCATGGTACCGCTGTTCTACGGGGGCTTTGCCACCCTCAGTGCGCCGATCTCAATGATGATGTTATTGGGTACGATCATGGTGATGCTGTCGCTGCATGTCTACTTTGCGCCGCTCAAACGGCTACGGCGTGCCGTCCGCGATCAGGACTGGAAGGCGGGTGCACGCGCCTTGAGTCAGGTCCGCCTGGTTTCTGGCGTCAACCTGCTCTTATCGCTGGTGGTGATTCTGATGGGGGTGTGGGGGATGGTTGGCACCCCTTGGTAGCCCTGCAATCCGTTAATCTGTTGTCCCAAAAATCTGCTCTTCCAGACCCCATCGTGCCGCCAGCGTTTCGGCGGCATTCACTAGTTCCTCCGCGCGCGAGGGATGGTTGACGCGAGTTTCGACGATCTTACGCAAGGCCTCATCGCGGTTGCCACTGCTGGCGAGCAGGTGAATCAGCTCGCCAGCATCGCGGCCGACAATTTCACCGCCGAGCAGCTCGCCGCTGTCCATGTCCGCCAACAAACGGACGAAGCCCACACTATCATCCTGCCCCAGTGCCCGCGGTGAGGTCTCAAAAGCGGCAAAACCCACGGCTGGTTCAAAGCCCAGATCTTCGGCCGCATCATCATCCATCCCGATACGCGCCAGTTCCACTGCCGAATAAACCAGTTCCGGCACCCAGAGCGGATCGCGTTCCTGTTTTTCTGCGCTGAGCAGATTGTGGATGACTATCTGGGCATCGTTGAGGGCCTGATTGGCATTCATGATCGGTCCGACCGCATCGCCAATGGCATAGATGCCGGATTCTTCCGTCTCCAGCATAGTATTAGTCTGTACAAATCCGCGATCATCCAGGGTGACACTGGTGTTTTCCAGCCCCAATCCCTCCGTAAAAGCATGGCGCCCGGTAGCGAGCAGCAGCCAATCGCCCTGAACCGACTTCCCCCGGTCATCGAAGACCGTCACTCCAGCGGCCGTCGTTTCAATGCGGGCGATCTTGAATCCGGCCTGTGGATGGATATTCAACGCCGCCAGCGCCGCTTTGAGCGTATCCTTGGCCTGCGGGGAATACCGGGTATGGGCGAGGGAAGGGGAGTGTGTCAGCCATTCCACCTGTTTGCCGAGTTGGGTGAAAATATACGCGAACTCGGTGCCGATAACCCCGCCGCCCACCATAATTACCCGGTCCCCACTGGGGACGCCGTCGTCATAAAGCATATCGCTTGTCAGCGCCTTACCGGGTACCGTGGTGATTCCCTGGGGTAGGGATGGCACCGATCCGGTGGCAATGATGCTGGTTTCCGTATGGATTTCCGTCAAACCCGCAGCGCTCTGGATTTGAATGCGCTGCGGATCGAGGAAGTGCCCGGTGCCATTATAAAGATGCACACCAAGACGTTTCAGATAATCGACGTAGCTGGCGCGTACCGTCTCGACCACTTTATGCTGGTGCTGCCAGGCTTGCGCCATATCTCCTGTGAGCGCCAAACCCACAACGCCCCGTTTCTCGAAATGACGACTTTGCTCGATCCACTTTGCCGTCTCATGCCAGTCCTTTTTGGGGACGCAACCGCGGTTCAAACAGGTGCCACCCCAGGTCTGTTTCTCGATGATCGCGGCTTTTTTGCCACGCAGAGCGGCGAGTACCGCCGCGCGATAGCCACCTGGGCCGCTACCGATAATCGTGATGTCATAATTTATTGTTTTCATAACTCCGTCTTTTTCAATAAAATAAGGGGTATTCGTAAAGTTATTGATCATGTTTATGGTGGTTGCTGCTGGCCAGGCTAGTAGGCCCCTGCAGATCAAGCAGCGGACACATAATTGTGTTGTTGTTTGGCAGCGACGCCAACCCCTCGCCATCTTCAATGACTGAAGCGCATTGTTTATGGGAACAATCTATCAGTGCTTTGTGATAATATAATGTTTTCAGTGAGCTATAAAGCTTGCCTGAAACCCGTCTGCAAGAGTATACCCGCCGGTGCGGTCGATTCATGGCCCATCCCTCTAAAAGCGTCGGGTATAAGCGACAATTACAGCGTTAGAATAATAATAACAATTATAAAATTATGTAGTTAAAAACTTGGCACAAGTTTTGCTTTCTTCCTGGCATGAATGTTTGTCATCTTAATCGCCCGTCACTAAAGCTACTGGCTGCCGCCCTGCTGGGGCTCGCCGGATGGGCTATGGCACTGCCTGTATATGCGGCTGATTTTAGCATGACCAACGTGGAGGCCAAGGCCAAAACGTTGGTGAACAGCACTTATGATGCGAAGCCGCTACCCATCCCAGCCTTCCTGAAAGACCTCAGCCCTGAACAATATGCCCAGATTCAGGATGTCATGCCACTCTGGCGTGGCGACAATTTGCCGTTTCAGGCACAGTTTTATCTGCCCGGCTCTTGGTTTCACCGCCCAGTGGTTATCCGCAGCGTTGTGGATGGTGTGGTGCACCCCATCCGCTTTACGCTAAAGCATTTCAGCTTCGGTGATCTAAACGTACCCAAAGATATGCCCAGCGAACTCGGTTACGCAGGCTTTCGTTTGCTCGCGCCGCTGAATACGCCGCCGCGTTATAACGAGTTCATCTCCTTCCTCGGTGCGACTTATTTCCGCGCCGTGGGGAAAAATGCCATCTACGGGACGTCGACACGTGGCCTCGGGATCGACACGGCTCAGCCTTCCGGCGAAATCTTCCCCTACTTCAAACAATTCTGGCTGGTGCAGCCCAAGGCGGGCGCTACCCGGATGGTGGTCTACGCACTTATGGACAGTCCGGTGGCGACGGGTGCCTATCGCTTCACCATCCAGCAGGGTGATAGCAGCACGGTACATGTCGATGCCACCATTTACCTGCGCAAGCCGGTAAAGGTGCTGGAGCTTGCGCCCCTGACCAGCATGTACTGGCACGGACATGGACGTGGTATCAGCGCCGGTGACTGGCATCCGGCGCAGCATGATTCCAGTGACTTGGTCATGGCCAACGGCAACGGCGAATGGATCACCCGGCCCATAGACAACCCTTTGTACATCCAGACCACTACTTACGACATGGATCACCCCGAGGGTTTCGGTCTGATTCAGGAGGATCGCCAGTTCTCCGCGTATGAAGGGATTGAGACCAACTACCAGCGGCGTCCCAGCGTCTGGGTCCAGCCCGATGGCGACTGGGGCAAGGGGCAGGTACGTCTGGTAGAACTCCCCACCAACAACCGCGATATGGATAATATTGCTGTGTTTTGGGTGCCAGAGCATGAGCCTGCGCCCAAAACGCCCCTGCATTTTGCGTATACCGTGCGCTTTTTCCTCAATAACCACGGTCTGATACCGCTGGCTCATCCGGTGGCCACCTATTTGGGTAATGACATAAAAGTGCCTGGTGCGCGGACGGTGGTAATTGATTTCGCGGGCGGCGCCCTCCCGAATCTACCGGGGACTATGCCCATGCAGATCCACCTCAATGCTGCAGACAATGCCAAAGTGCTCAGTCAAAAGTTGGAATGGAATAAAGAAGACCATGTCTGGCGGGTGCTTGCGGTTATTCAGCCGCAACCGGATTCGCCCAGCAACGTGCGGTGTTTTTTAACCTTGGACAACCAGGTGATGAGTAATACCTGGACATATCTCTTACGTGCGGCAAAGGAGTAGGCGTAATGTTTAAAGATGAATCAAGCTACAGCGTCAATCCTGCGGGTGAGCTACTGGCGGGTTGGACAGCGGAGGCCATGGTCGTCGCAAACAATGCTCTGGTGCTGACCCGTGTGGAGCAGTACATGGCTCGCCTGTCCTTAAGCGAGGCGCAGCGGCTGTGGATTCGCGGGGAAGTGGTCGCGCAGCTGCGTGGCACCGACATGGAAGGCGAAGCACTTTATGCGCAGGCCTTTGCGAGTCTGCACATGGCCTTGGCGACCCTGACGGATGGCGATGAACTGGATGCACGTCTGGATCTGTCTCTCAACCTGCCCGTGGGCGGAACCCATGACGGTAAATCCTGTCGCTGGTTGCAGCGCCAAATGGCCCCGGCTATTGTGCGGTCCAGCATGATCGCGCGACCTTTGGATCGCTCCTGGGGTACGGCCTTGTTGCGCCTTTTCCAGTCTGCACTGCTGGACCGCAGTGCGATCAGTGCGATTCGGCGCGTGTTGCCCGGAGAAGCCTGAATATGGGCCGTAGCAGCGCCCGGCCATGGGAAGCCATCGGCCGGTACCGGCGCTACTGGCTCAGCACCTTCATCATTTTGCCCGCGTGCAGCGCAGGCCTGATGCTCGCGCAGGTACTGACCGATCGTCTGCCTCTGTGGCTGGAAATCCCAACACTGCTGATTTTCGTATTATTGTTTGCCTGGATCTCTGCGGGCTTTTGGACCGCATTGGTGGGATTTATTCTGCTTATGCGCGGACGAACAGATACCGTACCGGGTAGCCCCGAGCTGCATCTTGCGGAGCCGCGTCCGCAGAGTCGTGTAGCTATAGTCATGCCCATCTATAACGAAGAGGTAGAGCGAGTCGCAGCGGGCCTCCAGGCGACTTATAAATCTCTGCAACATGCTGGAGCGCTCGCGCACTTCGAGTTTTTTTTGCTGAGCGACACTCGTGATCCCGCGATCTGGCTGCGCGAAGAGCTGGTGTGGTCAGCCCTCTGTCAGTCCTTAGATGCTTTTGGCCGTATTCATTACCGGCGGCGGCCCATCAACAACAAGGCCAAGAGTGGCAATGTGGCGGACTTTTGTCGTCGCTGGGGTAAGGATTATGAATATATGGTTGTGCTCGACGCCGACAGTGTGATGAACGGCGAGACGCTCTACCGGATGCTGGAGATGATGGAGGGCAATCCGCAGGTCGGCATCATCCAGACCCAGCCGCTGGCCGTCAATCGCGAAACGCTCTATGCCCGCCTGCAACAGTTTGCACAGCATTTGTACGGACCGATCTTCAGTGCTGGTCTGCGCTTCTGGCAACTGGGTGACGGCCATTATATTGGTCACAACGCCATTCTGCGTACCGTACCCTTCACCCAATATTGTGCTTTGCCCGTGTTGCCGGGGCGCGCGCCCCTAGGCGGCCCGCTGCTGAGCCATGATTTTGTTGAAGCGGCGCTCATGGCCAAAAGTGGCTGGGAGGTATGGTTTGTGCCTAGCCTGTCGGGGAGCTATGAAGAAGTACCACCGACACTGATTGATGATCTCAAACGGGACCGTCGCTGGGCGCAAGGCAATCTTCAACATCTGCGCCTGCTCGCGGGGGAAGGACTGCGCCCGGCGCATCGTTTTCTCTTTATCAACGGTGCCATGTCATTTTTGGCGGCGCCTTTATGGGGAATATTTTTAATCCTTGGAGCACTGGGCTCACTGCACTGGGCCAATACAGCCAGTGACGGCAGTACAACGCTTTTTGACTGGAGCTGGCTGGCCGATCCCATGCCCTTCTGGCTGTTTGGGGTAACGGTTATTCTGCTGCTGTCACCCAAATTTATGGCGGTGCTCTGGGTCGTGCGTCAGCGCGGTCAAAAAGACCATTTCGGTGGCTTATTCAGTCTGCTGGCCAGCATGTTTTTCGAGAGTCTTTTTTCGATCCTCATGGCACCTATCCGCATGGCCTTTCATAGCCAGTTTGTGATACAGACATTGATGGGGCGAGGTGTGCACTGGGGCGGGCAGGTGCGCGGTGATCAGGAAACCTCCTGGGCCGATGCCTTCCGGTATTTTGGCTGGTATTCTGCGCTGGGCCTGAGTTTGGCAGCGCTTTTGTACCCCTTTCTGGGTGTCTGGCATTTTGTCTGGCTGGTACCCATACTTGGCGGATTGACGGCAGCGGTGCCGCTTGCTGCCTGGACAAGTCGGCCAGCACTGGGACGCTGGGCGCGGCGTCAGCGTCTCTTCGTTATCCCCGAAGAGATGCACGTCCCGCAAGAGTTGCAGGCGCTCAGTGTGGATAGCGTAGCCTATCTGCCCCACATTGAAGGAGATCCCTTCATACAGGTTGTGGTGGATCCGCGCTTTAACGCCATACATACCGCCTTGCAGCGTAATCGCACGGGTGCCTGGCCACGCGCGGCGAATCTCTGCCACAAAGCGTTGGAGCAGGGTCCGCAGGGGCTCAATAACCGCGAGCGCAACATACTGCTCAGTGATCGCAACTCAATGCTCGCATTGCACCGTGCGGTCTGGTCTACAGCCGATCGGGCACGCTTGACCGCCTGGGGCTTGCAAAGCGACGAGCAGAAATTGACGGATGCGCAAATTATCGGGGGTAAGTGATGACTAAGGGCGGCGAATCCCTGGATCTGATGGCTCTGGCGGGTATCCGCAGCTTGCGCGACTTGCAGGAACGGGCACAAGCGGGTGACCCAGTGGCGCAATTCAATATGGGCGTGAAATATGCCGAAGGCATTGAAGTTCAACAGGACTATCTGGAAGCCGCCAGATGGTACGGGGCGGCAGCAGATCAGGGCGATGCGCCCGCCCAGTTTAATTTAGGATTGATGTTTTATCAGGGGATAGGGCTGCGCAGGGATCTGCACTATGCCTACGAACTGTTCAGTCTGGCAGCAGGTCAAGGGGACAGCCGTGCCCTGGCCGGAATGACGGCTGTCCTCGGTGAAGTGTCCGGAGATGTCGCTGCAGAACTTCTGGACACCTTTGGGCGGGGAGATGCCGGCTCACCCACCCATTAGCTGGCTTGGTGTTTAGGCGCGCCGGTTGCGGATTTCGGCCAGACGCTCCGCACGGGCACCTTTTTTCCTCAGATAGCCGGGTACCACGCTCTCAATGGCGGTGGCCTGAATATGAAATACGTCAGCCAGATCCTTCCGGGTGCATATATTGTCTACGGACAGGGAACGCAAATTATCGCGCGTGAGCACTTTGCCCGGCAGCTTCTCCATGATACTGGCTTGCAGGTTACCGACAAAGTTACCGAGGGGCACGATGGCACGATGGGTGCCAATCAGGCTCTGGGTGTAAGCCATCAGTTCGCCGAGGGTGTACACCTTGGGACCGCACAAGTCATAGGCCTTGCCATAGGTTTTTTCATCATCAATGGACTGCACGTAGGCACTGACCACGTCCTCTACCCAGACCGGCTGCATTTTGGCGTTGGTGCCAGCCATGGGAATGAAAAAAGGGATGCTGCGCAGCAACTGAGCGAAGCGGTTAAAAAAGCGGTCTCCTTCACCAAAAATCACCGAAGGGCGGAAAGACGTTACCTTCAGACCGCGACCCCAGAGTAGTTTTGGGCCAGTCAGGTAATTAAAGTGACCCATTTCCGCGCTGTTCTCACCAGACTGGCGGATGATCTCCTCACCAATCCCCTTGGATCGCAGATAGGCACTGGGACCAATGGGATTGGCCCCTAAGGCGCTCATGTGGAGCAGACGCGGAATGCCCAGATGTCCGCAGGTATTCGCCACCAAGCGCGGCAGCTCTATGTGATTTTTCTCGAAATCACCATGTCGCTCGGGCGGATAATCTTCGCGGCCGGGCTTGTTTTCATTGAGGATACCAACGAGGTTGATGACTACATTGCATCCTTCGAGTTGTTTTTCTAAGGCGATGGGGTCATGGACATCAGCCTCAACCACTTCCACGCCGGGGAGCACCAGCAGGTTTTCACGGTTGCGCTCGCGGTTACGCGTCAGAATGCGTACCGAGTGCCCGCCCTGACTTAAACGCTCAGCCAGATGACGCCCGACAAAACCGCTGCCGCCGAGAATGCAAATCTTATGTGTTGCCATGATGCCTCCTGAAATTGCGTTGCCAAGCATAGCACAGGCTTATGAAAGGTGTGGATGGATACACCCGTATTTGAACCCGGCCTCGCACATGGGCTATAAACGCAGAGTGCTGGCAAGGAGAATAGTATGGCGGAATGTTTGATAGGGACTGCGGCGGCGCGGTGGGGTGGGCGTTTTGTAGCACTGGGCGCATTGGTGATGGCCCTGGCGGTGATTTTCGGCGCGGCAGGAGATCATCTGGTGGCTGGCCGGGTGAGTGCCGAGGACTTGCATATTTACGATATTGCGAATCGTTTTCAGATTTATCACGGGCTCGGTCTGTTGTTCATCGGCGTGTTGATCCGCCAGTATGGCAAACGGCGCTTGCTTTATGCGGCAGGAGGACTGATGGCCTTGGGTACGCTACTGTTCTGTGGCGGACTCTATCTGCTGACGCTGACCGGCGACGTATCTTGGGCTTTTTTTGCACCCGTGGGTGGAATAACGCTGATTCTTTCCTGGCTGCTGCTCGCGCTGAGCATGTGGCGGGCATCCGCAACGTAGAGAGGGATAACTATGTTAATTGCAACGGGAAATGCATACGGTAAATATCTGGATTTCGCCGATGCCGAAGTGGGGGATAAGTTTTGGCTTGTGGAGCATGTGCCCTACAGCGGGACGATAATGGCACTACGGGCGTATGCCGTAGCAGAAATTAATTCAAAAACCGTACTGTGCCGTGCTGAAGAAGGTAAGCCACTCAAATTGAAGCGTGCCTTGCCTCAAGAAAATTGCTATCTGGATGCCGACCCCTATTTCCAGAATATTTCGCGAACCTGGCAGATTAATACGCAGGTTCAGGCGGCGAAACAACTAGTAAAAGAACACGAAATCATGGACTTTGATCAGGAAGTTGTTGACGCGATAATGGCGTGGCAGAAGCGGGTATCGGTGCGGAAGACCGAAGCATCAGGATAGCCGTTTGGTAATAGCTGTAAAGGGAAATAAATAGAACAATCGCACTGATCGCGGGTCATATAACGGCAAATTCGCCGGAGATGTAGGCTTGGATTCTGAGGTTCTGGGTGGTGTTCCGGTATTCGCCGCGACAAGGGATATCCTTAGCATGGACTGCTTCAGAGTGGTGTTTGCCAGAGCTTATCCCAGCTTTGCTGGGCGGCGAGGCCGAGACGTTGGGGGAATGTCTTTTGGCGCTGGTAATGGAGGGTGAGCACTTTGCCCTTTTGTGCCGCTTCCAGAATAATTTCGTCGCTGGTGGCGAGCTGATCTACCAGTCCTAGTTGTAAGGCCTTGCTCCCCAGCCAGGCCTCGCCGGTGGCCACCTGCTCTAAATCCAGTTGCGGGCGGTACTGCTGCACAAATTCGCGGAACAGGGCATGGGTTTCTTCCAGTTCTTCGCGCAGCTTGGCTCGCCCGCTGTCGGTATTCTCGCCGAATAGGGTGACCGTGCGTTTGAATTTGCCTGCGGTGAACTGTTCCCAGTCGATGTTGCGGTCTTGCAGCCAGCGGTGGAAGTTGGGGATTTGTGCGACCACGCCAATGGAGCCGATGAGGGCAAAAGGGCTGGCGACAATGCGGTCGGCAGTGACGGCCATCATGTAGCCGCCACTCGCGGCGACAGCGTCGACCAGTGCCGTGACATGGATTTTGGCGGCGCGCAGGCGCAATATCTGGGCCGCGGCGAGGCCGTAGGTATTGACCATGCCGCCGCCGCTTTCTAAGCGGAGCAAGACGGCGTCGCCGGGTTTGGTGGCCTGAATAATGGCGGAGATTTCTTCACGCAGGGCGCTGACGGCAGAGGCGCGGATGTCGCCCTTAAAATCGAGCAGATAAGTACAGCTTTCGGTAATGGGATCTTTAGCCTTGTCTTTGCGGTCTTTTTTGAGGGTCTTTTGATGGGCTTTCAGGGCTTTTTTATCCAGCCGGTATTGCTGGACATTTTCACTGGATTGTTCTAGTTGCTTGCGCAGGTCGCTGACCTGCACCTGCCCTGATGTGGGGTTTTTACGTTTGCTCACGGCAATAGCGGTGATGCCGCCCGCAACGATAAGCAAGGCGACCACGATGGTGACGGTGTCGGCGAGGAAAAGCAGATAGTGACTGAAGAAGGTTTCCATGGCGCAAAGATAGGCGGAAAGACGATAGCTGTAAAGATTTCGGATATGGTTGATGGCTGACGCGTGCAGGCTTATCATTTTGCTTCTTGCTGAGGTGTTTCTTTTCATGATCTATGTGAAGTTTTTTGCCAGCGTGCGCGAGCGTGTTGGAGTGGGGGAAATATCCTTGCTGATCCCGGAGGGGGGCGTAACGGTGGCGGAGGTGCTGTTGCTGGCGGAAGATGCGACCGGTGTGCTGCTGCAAGACGCGCATCTGCTGGCCGCGGTGAATTTGCAGCATGTACCTTTCTCTGGGGTGGTGCATGATGGCGATGAGGTGGCATTTTTTCCGCCAGTAACAGGTGGTTAGTTGTGATTATTAAGGTTCAGCAGGAAGATTTTGAGCCCATGGCGGAGATGGCGGCTTATCCAGTGGATGCCATTGCCGGGGCGGGTGGTTCGGTTACTTTTATCGGGACGGTGCGCGATTATAGCGAGGCGGCAGATATTTTGGCCATGGAGATCGAGCATTATCCGGGGATGACGGAGCGCGAACTGGAGCGCATCAGTGCCGAGGCAGCCCGGCGCTATGATATTCTCGATAGCCTGATTATTCATCGTTATGGGCATCTGGCGCCCCAGGACAACATTGTGATGGTGGCGGTCTGGTCGCGGCACCGGGCGGCGGCCTTTGATGCCTGCCGCTTTTTGATGGATGTCCTGAAAACCAGCGCACCTTTCTGGAAAAAAGAGATCACCCTTGCGGGCGTGCGCTGGGTGACCGATTGTCCAGGCTGCCGTGCCGGGGGTCGCGAGGGTCACACCCATGTTCCCTATTCCCATGTACACACAAGTTGAAGTGAGATTCTATGCCAAGTTTTGATGTGGTGTCTGAAGTGGATATGCAGGAAGTGGATAATGCCCTGCATACAACGGTTAAGGAAATAAACACCCGCTATGACTTTAAGGGCAGCAAGGCGTCGATGGAGCGCAAGGAGAAGGAGATCATCCTGGTCGCTGAAGATGAATACAAGCTGGGGCAGATGATTGATTTGCTCTCAATGCGTATGGTGAAGCGCGGGGTGGATTTGCAGGCACTGGATGTGGGTAAAGTAGCGTCTGCGGCGGGTGGAATGGAGCGGCAGGTGCTGGGCCTGAAAGTCGGGTTGGAGACAGAAGTGTCCAAGCGCATGATCAAGTTCCTGAAGGACGGTAAGTTCAAGGCGCAGGGCAGTATTCAGGGAGACCAGTTGCGGGTGTCCGGCAAGAGCCGGGACGAGCTGCAGGCTGCTATCGCCGCGCTGCGGGGGCACGATTTTGGTCTGCCAATACAATTCAATAACTTCCGGGACTAATCGCAAGCATTAAAGAGGGATGGCATGAATAAGACAAAGTGGGCAGCGCTCATTGCAGAGGTGCCGGGCGTGACGGCGGCGGCCGTTTTATGAGCACGATCTCAGCACAGCGCACGGCGTTCTATGACTGGCATGTCGCGCATGGCGCGCGCATGGTGGATTTCGCGGGTTGGGTGATGCCCCTGAACTACGGTTCGCAATTGGCGGAGCATGAGGCGGTGCGGCAGGCGGCGGGGCTTTTTGATGTCTCGCACATGCGGCCTTTGGACCTGAGTGGACCGGATGCGCGGACGTTGCTGCGCTATGCCCTGGCCAACGATGTGGCGAAGCTGGATGCGGTGCCGGGTAAGGCACTGTACAGCACGATGCTGCAAGATGATGGCGGGATTATTGACGATCTGATTGTCACGCATCGTGGAGATGGTAGGTATCGGATTGTGCTGAATGCGGGCGGGGCGGAGGCGGACACGGCGCACCTGCAGACCCTGGTGGATGCCCAGGGTTGGCAGGTGACCCTGCAGAAGCGGCCGGATCTGGGGATTCTAGCGGTGCAGGGTCCCACAGCGCGGGCCATGGCGGCGACGGTGTTGGGGATGCCTGCATTGGCGGAGTTGCCGGTTTTTCACGCATTGGAGCAGGGTGATTTCTTCGTCGGGCGCACAGGTTATACCGGTGAAGATGGTGTCGAAGTGATCGCTGCGAATACTTTGTTGCCGGGCCTGGCGGATCGGCTGGTGGCTGCCGGGGTGCGGCCAGCCGGGTTGGCGGCACGGGATAGTCTGCGTCTGGAGGCGGGGCTGGATCTTTACGGTCAGGATATGACGACGGCGGTTTCGCCTTACGCGAGCAATCTGGCCTGGACGGTGGATTTGCGTGCCGCAGAGCGGGATTTCCTGGGGCGAGCGGCACTGGAGGCACAGTTGGCCGCGGGGAATGGCGGCAAATTGATTGGTCTGGCGATGCGTGAGGGGATTCCCCGTCATGGTTATGTGGTGGAAGATGCGCTGGGGCAACCTTGTGGGGTGATCACCAGCGGTATTTTCTCGCCCAGCCTGCAGTGTGGTATCGCGCTGGCCCGTGTCGATGCGGTGCTGGAGCCGGGGGCCGTATGCGCCGTTGTGGTGCGCGGGGCGCGGCGTCCGGCTCTGGTGGTAAAGCCGCCTTTCTGGCGGAAAGGCGTGGCAACTTTTTCTTTTCCTGAGGAGCATGCGGCATGAGCAAGATTCCGGAGATGTTGCGTTACAGCGATACCCATGAGTGGGTCGAAGATCTGGGGAGCGGACGCTACCGGGTAGGGATTACCGATCATGCCCAGGAATTGCTGGGGGATCTGGTGTATGTGGAAGTGCCTGATGTCGGCAAGGCGATTCATGGTGGCGAAGTCTGCGGCGTGCTGGAGTCGGTCAAGGCGGCGGCGGATTTGTATGCGCCCGTCAATGGCACGGTGGTGGAGCGTAATGACGGGCTGGGGGATAACCCGCAGTGGCTCAATGAAGACCCCTATGGTCAGGGCTGGATTATGGTGGTCGAGGCCGACGCCGCAGCCTGTGCCGGACTCTTGGATGCAGCAGCTTACGGTAAATTAGCGGAGTCTTAAATAAATGCCCTATATTCCCCACGATGGGTTGGAGACGGCGGCCATGTTGGCCGCCGTCGGCGTTGATCGCCTCGACCAGTTGTTTGATGAGATCCCGCCAAAATTGCAAGTGCAGGATATGGTCTTGCCCGAAGGGCTGTCGGAGATGGCCCTGCACCGCGAACTGGAGGGGCGGGCCCTGAGCAATGCGCCGTTGCGCTGCTTTGCGGGAGGCGGCGCTTATGCCCACCACATCCCAGCCATTGTCTGGGAAATTGCCGGGCGCGGCGAGTTTTATTCCGCCTATACGCCGTATCAGCCGGAGGCCAGTCAGGGTACGCTGCAGGTCGTTTATGAATACCAAAGCTTTATCACGCGGCTGACCGGATTGGAGGTGAGCAACGCCTCACTTTACGACGGGGCCTCGGGGCTGGCGGAGGCCTGCCTGATGGCGCTGCGTATTCGGGGCAGCGACAAGTCGGTGCTGGTGCCGGAGAACCTGTTGCCGGGCTGGCGGCGGGTGTTGGACAGCGTGCTCGGCTTGCAAAACATCCGGTTGGTGAGCGTGCCCTATGACCGTACGGCGGGCACCCTGATATTGCCCGCGGATGCAGGGGATGCGGCGGCGCTGATTATTCCCCAGAGTAACGCCCTGGGTTTGCTGGAGTCTGTGGATGCGCTGACCGACTGGGCCCATGGCCATGGTCTGTTGGCTATCGCCGTGGTCAATCCACTGGCTTTGGCGCTGCTGAAGGCGCCGGGGGATTGGGGCACACAGGGCGCGGATATAGCGGTGGGCGAAGGGCAGCCGCTGGGGATTCCCCTGAGCGGTGGTGGGCCGTACTTTGGTTTTCTCGCCTGCCGCAAGATCCATGTGCGGCAGTTACCGGGACGGCTGGTTGCCAAAACCGTGGACGGGCAAGGCCGTGCGGGCTTTTGTCTGACCTTGCAGGCGCGGGAGCAGCATATTCGCCGCGGTAAAGCGACTAGCAACATCTGCACCAATCAGGGCCTGATGGTGACGGCAGCGACCATCCACATGGCGACGCTGGGCGGGCATGGCTTGCAGCAGACGGCGGTGCTATGCCATGAACGTGCCGTGCGGCTGCGGGAACTGTTGGCGGTCGTGCCGGGCGTGCGCCTGCCTTATGGCGGACCTTTCTTCCATGAATTTGTGCTGCGTCTGCCACAGGCTGCCGTGCTGGTGCGGGATGCGCTGCTGGACCATGGTCTGCTGGCGGGACTTCCGCTGGCAGACTGGGGGATGGGGGAGGCGGGCGATCTGCTGGTTTGCACGACGGAACTGCTGGAAGAGGCCGATCTGCTGGCGTATCGCGATGCCCTGACGGCTGTGCTGGAGACCTTATGAGCGATTCCATTTTCGATTGCGATCATCACTTTCCAGTGGCGGGGCTGCCGTCCGATATCCCGGCGGACCTGCTCCGGAAGGCGCCCCTGAATCTGCCCAACCC
>JAAOMR010000469.1 GCA_018853935.1 Acidithiobacillus ferrivorans | reverse complement strand
AGGGTAAATCCGTGCAATATCTGGTGTTCAACAAGAAGAATGCCGATGAAGCCAGGGAGAAGTTGCCGGGATTCGTCAAGGTAAACACGGCACATAGCCTGGCGTGGAATGGTGCGCATCCGGCAGGTGGCCTCATCAAAAATATCTACGCGGAACGTCGCGTGGACCGGCTGTATGGCACCCTGAAAAACTGGAACGATCCCCGGTTTTTGGGATTTTTGCAATCCATGAAAGACGTGCGTTTGACCAAGG
>JAAOMR010000468.1 GCA_018853935.1 Acidithiobacillus ferrivorans | reverse complement strand
CTAAGTAATACTGCTCATTCCACCGGGCTGTTGGGCAGAATATTCTCCACTTCACTGTGCACGCGGGCGATGATGTGGGCGGCCACCAGGCCATCGCCGACACGCTCACACGCATCCGCCCCGGCCCGCACCGCCGCATTCACCGCGCCGGTCTCACCGCGCACCAGCACGGTGACATAGCCGCCGCCCACGAACTGGCGACCCACCAGGCGCACTTCCGCCGCCTTGGTCATCGCGTCCGCCGCCTCGATCGCCGGCACCAGGCCGCGCGTTTCAATCATACCCAGTGCCACTCCGCTGACGTTTGCCATTTCAACTACTCCTTTCGGTTAAAAAAACGTTTAATTCCCTGTCTGTCCAGCACTGGGATCCCAGTGATCAATGATCCCGGCGATGGTCAGGTCAGTCAGTATCCGATAATCCCCCGCAGCGTAACGGGCGGCCGAACCGCTCACGGCAATCACCCATTTGCCTGGTGGCGCACCGACCGGGTCGGCGGCCACGCTGAGCCGACCCTTCGCATCAGTGAGTACCCGGAGCGATGCATTCTGCAGGCCCGGTATACGTCGGGTAGCCACGAGATCAGAGACGACGCGCATGATGTCCATATCGGCCCCCTTAATCTTCCGACCAGTGGTCGATGATGCCGACGATGGTAAGATCGCTCGGGAAGTCTTTACTGCCCGCCGCTTCGCGCGCTGCGGACGAACCCACGCAAATCACCCAGTCGCCAGTGACACAGCCCACCGCATCCACGGCGATGCTTCTTGCTCCACCCTTTTCCTTGACCACCAGCAGTGGACGGTGCCCCATTTCCTTGATCCGGTTGGTCGAAACCAGGGTTTTTTCCACCTGACAAATTTTCATCGCGCGCTCCGCAATGCCGAGGCACCATCATCCGCCGCGAGCGCTTCGATCGGGCTGCCCGAGGGCTTGTCCTGCACGGTCATGCCGCATACCAGCAAACCCTGCCGGTGCAATTCTGCATAGCGCGACTCGATCGCGGCCCTGACCCGCTGGCAGTGTTCTA